>NVTX01000063.1 GCA_002401735.1 Methylophilaceae bacterium
TTAGGTGAAGAACTCGAAGGTGGTGGTTGGAGTATACGAGTTTATTTCAAACCATTTGTACAATGGATATGGCTAGGTTGTTTACTCATGGCTTTGGGTGGCATATTAACGATGGTGGATAAACGCTACCGCTTAAAGAAAAAAGTGATTAATACCAGCGGTGCTAAACCATGAAACTTAAATTAATACTCCCTTTTTTGCTATTTATCGTGCTGGTTGGATTTCTTGGTAAAGGGCTCTTTCTTAACCCAAGAGAAGTCCCTTCCCCACTGATTGGCAAGCCTGCACCCACATTCACTGCATCGGTGCTTGGGGATGCTAGTCAAACATTCTCTACCGATGATATGAAGGGCAAAGTATGGATGCTGAACATGTGGGCATCATGGTGTGCCGCATGCCGTATTGAACATCCGCTTTTGGTCGAAATGCTGAAGCATGACATCCCATTGTACGGCCTAGCTTATAAAGACAATACAGCCGATGCGCTGGCTGTACTGCAAACCATGGGCAACCCTTATATTATTACTGCAGACGATGCTGATGGTACGATTGGGATTGACTATGGTGTTTATGGCGTGCCAGAAACTTATATTATCGATAAAGCAGGCATTATTCGATATAAACAAATTGGACCAATTACCCCAAAAGGTTTACGAGAAACAATATTGCCGTTATTAGAGGAGCTTGAAGCATGATGATGATTCGCAATTGCATACTCACATTGTTACTAGTCTTTAGTACACTCTCTTTTGCTGCAGACAACCCTGCTGATCCTACTATCGAAGCTAGGCTAAAGATACTATCGACTGAATTGCGCTGTCTTGTTTGCCAGAACAGCACATTAGCAGACTCAGATGCATCGCTTGCACAGGACTTGCGAAATGAAATCCGCAAGTTGATGAAAGAAGGAAAAACAGATAAAGAAATTGTCGCTTACTTAGTTGCTAGGTATGGCGACTTTGTTACCTTTCGTCCGCCTGTGAATGCAAGTACAGCACTACTTTGGTTTGGCCCATTTATCATGTTGCTGATTGGCGCCATTACGCTTGTTGTTGTCCTTAAGAAGCGTTCAGCCGCTTTTGCGGCTGAAGAAAAGTCGCCTGAATAAGCGCTAGCAACCGCTGCTATTTTCCAAACAATCGTTTAGTGATAGACTCTCGCACAGATTAACTTGTTAACGCTGTCTTCATAAGATTATATTTTGCTAGAAAAACTCAGAAACAGACAGATTCACCTCTATAGCACCTTTGTGATTATCTTTGCCATCTTGGTGAAGATGCTGGTGCCTATTGCACATGCAAGCAACGCATCTGCAGGCGGTGAAACAAGTTTCTTAGCAACGCTCTGTTCTGGTAATAAAATTGTTTTCATTAGCTTAGATTTGCCGCAGAAAACCGAACAAGCACCAAAGACTACCGTTGCTGACAGCAAATGTTCATTGTGTTCTATAACGGAACAAGATGTTCCTAGCAATGATATTGCGCAAGTCTTATTCTCCCCAGTAAAAAATACAAGTCAAGCCCCTGCCTTTTATGACTATGCACTCAATGATGCACTAACTAATCTTCATGCGATAAGAGCGCCACCTACCCTCTCCTGATTTAAAAACTAACGACACGCTTAACCACGTGTTGATTTTTATCTAAATTTGGAGATATCATGAAAACTAAGCAATCCCTTATATCTGCAACATTCAGCATACTGCTGTTATCTGTTGTACCAACAGCATTTGCTGATATACATGCAGCACCACATGCGAATACGCACGCTCCTATTGGCGTGATGGGCGATCATACCCATAAACAAAACGAATGGATGTTCTCATACCGTTTCATGACAATGGAAATGGATGGCAACCGCTCAGGCTCTAGTTCAATTTCACCTGAAGAAATCGTCACAACAGTACCAAACCGCTTTGGCATGCCGCCAACATTACGTGTTGTACCGACAAAAATGACGATGGATATGCATATGTTAGGTGCGATGTATGCGCCAACAGATAAGCTCACTTTAATGGTGATGGTTAACTACCTTGAAAAAGAGATGGATCACATTACATTTCAGGGCATGATGGGCGTCAATAGACTTGGTACCTTCACAACCAAATCAAAAGGGTTTGGCGACACGAAGGTTTCTGGTTTATTGAGTATTTTTGATAATAACATTCACAAAGTACACTTAAACATCGGCGTAAGCTTGCCTACAGGCTCTATCACTAAAAAAGACCGTGTATTAACCCCAATGGGTATGCGTACTGAATTAAGGCTGCCCTATGGTATGCAGCTAGGTTCGGGTACTTATGATTTGTTACCCGGTATTACCTATTTGACCTATCACGGCAAATGGAATTTTGGTGCGCAATACCTAGCAACGATTAGAACGGGTGATARTAGCGAAGACTATACCCTTGGTGACGAGCATAAGCTGAGCGGCTGGGCCAGTTATTCATGGCGACATGATCTCAGCACATCGGTGCGATTCGCTTACCTAAACGTCGATAACATTGATGGTGCTGATGCGAAAATCGCAGCGCCTGTGCAAACTGCAGATCCTAATCACTATGGTAAAAAACGGCTAAACCTATATGCAGGTATTAATTGGGCTAGCCATTCAGGCCACCGCTTAGCACTGGAAGTTGGCGCGCCGATCTACCAACATTTAGAGGGACCTCAACTAGAAACAGATTGGACACTCACTGCTGGTTATCAGTATGCATTTTAGATAAGCGTTTCAACCACAAAAGCCCAGTATTGACTGGGCTTTTGTGTTACGTGTACCCGATTAACTTCTACGGTTAATGAAGTGGTCTAAGCTTAATTTTCCGGCACCACCAAATAGCAATGGAAGGAACATGATTAAATACAATAAAGGTAATTTATAGTTACCAAACCCTTTATCACTAATGGCATAGCCTTTCCAAAGCTCTGCAAACGTGTTCCAACTATCAGGCCAATGTACAGATGCAATTGCGACAATGGTCAGAATAATGAGTGATGTAGAAAAAAAGCGTGTAGCCAACCCTAAAACCAATGCAAAGGCGCCAATAATCTCAAAGTAAGTGGCCATCGCCCAACTAAATTCTGGCGATACTAAATTGAACGGGAAAGGAAAGCTAATGTTAGCGAACCAGTTTTCTCCATGCAGTTTTTCAAAACCAGCCTCACCAAACTCCCATGCCAAAATAAACCTTAGCGTTAGCTGTGGCAACCAAGTGTTAAATTTTTCTAATATGCTAACGGCAGAAGCATAAAAGTGACTAGCTGTATTTAATAATGACATTTGATTCCCTTAATAAAATAAATTTTACGTACTAGGCGATGCGGCTAAGTTTGTTTTTGGACTTCTTACTTTTGCTCTATATTTGAAATACAACCTAATGCCAAATAAGCAGAACAACACAAATGCATAATAAAAAGGTTCAGTGACATCTTTTTTCACCAACCACCAAAAATGTAGCACGCCAAAAATAGCAATGACATAAACCAGTTGATGCAGCTTTTTCCAATTGGATTTCATGCGACGCATCATTGCGTTATTAGAGGTTAGGGCTAAAGGAATGGTCAGCACAAAGGCTGAAAAGCCAACAATGACATAAGGGTGTTCAATGATATCTATAATGATTTCACCCCAAAGAAAAGAATAATCCAGCCATACGTAAGTCGTAATATGCAGGCAAGCGTAAAAGAACATCCATAATCCAAGCATCCGCCTTAATTGAACTGGCCACACGATGCCTGTGAGTAACCGAAGAGGCGTCACACTTAATGTAATGAGTAAAAAAATGAGTGCCCAAGTGCCTGTGGAACGCTCAACAAATTCAACTGGATTTGCCGTTAGACCATCATTGAAGCCTAACCAAAACAACCTGGCTAGGGGTAGTAAAGCGAGCACCCAAATCAGACCTTKGATATAAAGTAGTTTTTGTTTTGTCATGTGACTGGCTTTAGAAGTTTTTCTTTAAGTCCAACCCAGCGTACATCTGCCCTACTTCCGACTCATAGCCGTTGAACATTTTTGTTTTAATGCGTCCACCAAACAAGCCACCACCGATAGGCCGTTCAGATGACTGAGACCAGCGTGGGTGAGATACTTTTGGATTAACATTGGCATAAAAGCCATACTCACGTGGACCGGCTTTCATCCAAGTCGTTTGTGGCATTTTTTCTACGAAACGAATTTTGACAATAGATTTTCCACCTTTGAAGCCATATTTCCATGGCACAACGAGCCTTGCTGGTGCGCCATTTTGATTAGGTAATAGTTCACCATACAAGCCCATTGCGATTAATGTTAATGGGTTCATCGCTTCATCCATACGCAAAGCTTCTGTATATGGCCAGTCTAGGATGCGAGAGTTCACGCCAGGCATGCTTTCACGATCATTAGCAGTAACAAATTCAACGTACTTAGCATTGCCTGTCGGCTCAGCCCACTTGATTAAGCTAGCTAAAGGSAGGCCYACCCAAGGAATYACCATSGACCARCCTTCWACACAACGCATGCGATAGATGCGTTCTTCCAATGTGGCCAGCTTCATCAGTTGTTCTATACTGATGGTTTTCGCTTTTTTAACTTCGCCTTCAATGCTGATGGACCATGGCTGTGGTTGAAAAAGTCTAGCCTGTATCGCCGGGTCTGATTTGCTAGTGCCAAATTCATAGTAATTATTGTAGGTGGTAACGGCTTTGTATTTATCTACTTTTAACCCTTTGCCATGCGCCGTTTTAACAACCCCTTGAATTTTTTGACGCGGGTTGTATATTACAGACTTTTTGGCACTACTCTGTTTTGTTTTACCTCTTGCCTTAGGTGCATTTGCACGGCCTAACAGCCTAGCATCACCTTCAGTCAAACCGCCAGCTATGCTAGCTGCTCTTGCTTTTAAACTAAGTAATGCCGCGCCAGCGATCAATCCTGTGCCCGCAGCTTTAATAAACTGACGGCGTTTATCAAAGACCGCTTGAGATGTGATCTCAGATGGTTGAATGTCGCTTGGGTTCTGCTTAGATTTATTAACAATAATCATTAATTGCCCTAATACTAGGTTAAGTTAACACTTAGTCGCTACATTGCATCAAACCTTACAACTAAATGACTAAATATTTAACTTCTTTTGCGCCGCATCAATTTCGCTAACTAATCCCTTTGCACCTATCTTCTTAGCTAGTTTATTCGCATCGGAAAATAATGTTTTTGCTTCCTCTTCATCACCATTGGCAAACACTGTTTCTGCTAAATAAAAGTTAGCTTTTGCTTCGTAATAGGCACCACCATTATCTTTTGCAAATTGCGCTAATTTTTTATACGTTCTTTCCGCATAGGAATAATTCCCTGCTTCAAAGAAGTATTTTCCAAGCATCAAACTAGCATCTGCATAGGCCGTTAAACTACCTGCCTGCTTTTGCATAACAACTGTTTTCACTTGATATTCGATTGCCTTATCAGCGTTACCTAACGCACTGTAAGTGGTGGCAAGCTGCTCAAAGCTAATTGCGCGTTCATTATCATTCCCCGCACTACTAAGACTAGATTTATAACTGTCCAGTGCAGCGTTAAAATCTTTTGCTTGCGTGTAAACACCGCCAATTAAATTGTAGTTAATATGCGTATATGCATGGTTACCCGTTTTAGCGCACATGCCCAAACTGTCTTTATAGCTTGCAACAGCAGCCTCTGGCTGATGAAACTTTTTATGTAAATTACCAATAAGAATATAAGAAACAGTTAATGCAAAACTATTTTCAGTCGACTTGACGGCCGTATTTAGCGTTGCAAGCGCATCTTCATATTTTCCGTTTAAGCCTTGTGCTCGCCCTTTGCACAACAAGCCCTCATGATTGGTGCTGTTTTTTGTCAATATCGCTTCTGCAAGGCTCAAAGCAGTACTTGCATCGCCTTTATTTACAGCATCATTACACGCTTTTATTTCCACAGGAACCTCTTTAGAAAAAGCATTAAAACTAATTAAAAACAATGTGATAATTGATATAGTTAAAGTTCTTTGTAAATTCATTRCTATCCTAAAATAATTTCTTTTGTTGGTTATCTGTTTCACTGCTTATRTCAGACGCATTCATGRCWGKRTTAGTTGCACGGTTATTTCCAMCATCACTCGCCATATCRCCATTATCCGATAAAATCGCMTTCAAGCCCACCTCATCAAGCACCGTCACGCCTAAGCTTATCGCTTTTTCCAGCTTACTGCCTGCTTCAGCGCCGGCGACAACATAATGTGTTTTTTTAGACACACTGCCGCTCACTTTACCACCCGCAGCTTCTATCAGTACTTTAGCCTCATCACGAGACATGGTAGGCAGCGTGCCAGTTAACACTAATGTTTTGCCTAACAACACGCCAGTACTTTCTTGTTTACCATCATGCTCAGGCCAGTTAACACCCATTTCAATCATTGCATTGATTGTTTCCGTGTTATGCGCCTCAGCAAAAAACTGCAATATTGACTCTGCAACGATAGGCCCAACATCATTAACGGCCAACAAGTCTTCTACAGTTGCCGCGAGCAACCT
Organism: Methylophilaceae bacterium; assembly: GCA_002401735.1. GTDB lineage: Bacteria > Pseudomonadota > Gammaproteobacteria > Burkholderiales > Methylophilaceae. The sequence continues at coordinate 6,528 of NVTX01000063.1, forward strand.
TTCCAAGCCGCCAAAGTGTTGGCCTAAGTCTTTAGCTGTCGCCTCCCCTACGTTACGTATGCCTAGCGCATATATAAAGCGTGCTAGCGTAGTGTTTTTGCTTTTATTAATGGCATCTATTGCATTGTGTGCTGATTTTTGCGCCATGCGCTCTAAATCGGCCAAATCAGCCACTTCAAGCTTATAAATGTCACTTACGGATTTTAATAACTGGGTTTCTACCAGTTGATCCACCAATTTACTGCCTAACCCTTCAATATCCATTGCACGCCTTGATGCAAAGTGGGAAATCGCTTGTTTACGCTGTGCGGGGCAAAACAAACCTCCCGTGCAACGTGCTATTGCTTCACCTTCCGGTCGTTCAATATGAGAGTCACACTCTGGACAGAGTGATGGCATGTTGAATTGTTTTGCATTTTTTGGTCGTTTTTCTAACAAGACCGAAACAACTTCAGGAATCACATCACCAGCTCTGCGGACGATGACTGTATCCCCAATGCGGATATCTTTACGCAACATTTCATCTTCATTATGTAACGTAGCATTTGTCACAGTAACGCCACCAACAAATACAGGCTCAAGCCGTGCAACAGGCGTAATAGCACCGGTTCTACCAACTTGCACGGTAATATCTTCAACGGTAGTAATCGCCTCTTCTGCGGGAAATTTATGCGCGACTGCCCAACGAGGCGCGCGTGATACAAAGCCCAGCTCGTTTTGTTGCGTAAATGCATTGACCTTATAAACCACGCCATCGATATCAAATGCCAAACCCTCACGCTTTTTACCAATGTCATCATAAAAGGCTTGCAAGCCATCATAACCAGCAACTGTCGCACGTAAATCACAGACAGGAAAACGTAAACTTTCAAGGTAATCCATMGCTTCCGCATGTGATTCAAGTTTAGGTACCCCTTTAGCCTCCCCTAAACCGTAAGCAAAAAAGCTTAGTGGCCGTGTGGCTGTAATTTCTGGATCTAATTGACGCAAGCTACCSGCTGCCGCATTACGTGGATTAGCAAATAATTTAGCTTCCGCTTTCTCTTGCGCGATGTTTAAGCGCTCAAAATCCTGCTTAAACATCAACACTTCACCACGYACCTCTAATAATTCAGGTGGGTTTTCGGTAGCCAATCTTGTGGGAATGGCTCTAATCGTGCGTAAATTATGCGTTACATTTTCACCGGTATAGCCATCGCCGCGCGTCGCACCTTGTACAAACAGACCGTTTTCATACGTTAATGTAATCGCTAAACCATCAAATTTAGGTTCAACCGCATATTCAACAGCGTCAACACCCAGCGCCTCTCGAATACGCTTATCAAAAGCGAGTAATTCATTGGCTTCAAAGACGTTGTTGAGTGACAACATCGCTTGGCGATGCTCAATACTATTAAAAATATCTGATGCGACGCCACCAACGCGTTGCGTAGGGGAATCTGGAGATATAAGTTCTGGAAATTGTGTTTCTAAAGAAACAAGCTGGCGATAAATACCGTCATATGTGCTGTCAGAGATTAATGGCGCATCTAAAACATAATACTCGTGGTCGTGCTGTGCAATTTGAGTGAGCAGCTCTGCAACTTGTTTTCGTGCCACTTCAAGCGTCAACATACTTAGTTAAATAGACGCATACTGCTAGCGCTACCAGGCATGACGCCGCGCGCTACCATAGTGGCATGAATCACTTTAAGTTGTTGTCGAATTTTTTCTATTTGCAAGTCACCCAATGGTTTTTGATTATCATCCACCATGCGAGCACCTAGGCTGTTAGCCATTTTTTGTGCTGTTGCAATCATCTGCGCAAACACTTGCTCACAATTAAGGACTTTAGGGATTTCGACTTGGAAAGTTGCCCCTCTAACGATATTTTGACGCAAGCCATCAGCAGTAAATGGCTGCTCATCAGCATTGATTAATACGAATTGGGCATAGTCTGGCGCAACATTATCAAAACAACAAAACTTCCCATGTTTCAGCTTCATGTTGTTTGCTTCTGCCAAGCCTTTGAATTTTGTCCCATGAATCGGCGTATCGCCTTGCATCAGATGTACACTGACCAATTGATCGACATCCATACTGAATTTATCTAAATCAATTGCACGCTGCGCAGGATCTCCTTTTCCTTGCCATTCGACATGCGCATTAAACTCCAACCCTATTGTTTCAATAGCAAATTGAAATTTATTCAATACAGGCTTTGGCACAGGTCCTCGACGGTCAGCCAATTGGAGGCTGCAAGCAATTTGCTTAAAGGTATCGCCCTCTTTTGTTGCATCATCAATTAAGTGCCATACGTCACCTTCATCTAACCCATGCTGCATGACAAAAACGCCAACATCCTTTAGTAAATTTTGCATGAGCTTATTTAAAGCCTGCCCATTAATGTTTTTTGTGGCATATAAAAATGCGGTTAAATCAATCTGCGAATGGACTTCATCGGGTAATAATGAAGTCACTGGCGGCTCAAATTCCGCTGGAAGAATGTTTTTCTCTACAACGATATGTGACTCAGGCTGATTTTCTTTTTCTGTTTGCGCTAAAGGCGCTTCCTCAGCGACTTTTTCCACTTCAGGCACATCAGCTTCTTTGACAGTTGCTATTGCACTTTCCGCCGCTACACTTGCTTCCAACGCCTCACTAGGTTGCAAAGGCGAAGAGGAGCCCGTTTCTTCTACCGATGTAGACTCANNNTGCTCAACTTCATTTAACTTGTTAATCAGCTCAGTTTTATGCACGCCATCAGCAAACTCTTTATCAACTAAGGCATCCGTATCAATATAAAACTCTTCAACAAGCACATCTTTTTGAGGGACGATAAAGTCTTCTGTGATGTTTTCGCGCAGCTTTCTCTCTTGCAGCCAGTTATAAACAACGACTCCTGCAATAATAAATCCACCTACGACGATTAGCACAATTTGTAAATCTGACATTCTTTATATTCTACTTCGATTTTATTTATTATTTARRCYMWRWTGWTWTWKAWWANNAAATTASTTTTSMAYTTKMWWTKYWKCYRSWRWWTYCACGTCTACAATACGTGACACGCCAGACTCTTGCATGGTAACACCGATTAATTGCTGGGCTATTTCCATTGTAATTTTGTTATGACTAACGAATAAAAACTGTGTCTTTTCAGACATGGCCTTCACCATCTTACAAAAACGCTCGGTATTACTGTCATCAAGTGGCGCATCGACTTCATCCATCAAGCAAAATGGAGCCGGATTCAACCTAAACAAGGCGAACACTAACGCTAAAGCAGTTAATGCCTTTTCGCCACCAGAAAGCAGCTGGATGGTGGTATTTTTTTTGCCAGGCGGTTGTGCAAACACTTGCAAGCCTGTGTCTAAAATTTCCTCGCCTAGCAACTCCAACTTAGCTTGGCCACCACCGAACAATGTGGAAAACAACTCTCCAAAATGCTGATTAGCCTCATTAAACGTGAGTAACAGTTTTTCACGTGTTTCCTTGTCAATCTTGTTAATCGCACTTTCTAGCGTTTCACTCGCGTCAACTAAGTCTTGCACTTGGCTATCTAAATAGCCTTTTCTCTCGGCTTCACTTTCAAGTTCATTGATTGCTGCCAAATTAACAGGACCCAGCATCTCTATTTCTTTCTGCAATTGACTGGTTTTGCTTGCAAAAGCACTCGCTTTTGCATCTTCGGCTAGTCCAGACTGCAGCGCCTCTTCATCCATGCCATTTTCTTGCAAGCCTGCTTGGCATTGCTCAAAATATAATCGCGCTTCTTGCTCACTCAGCCGACTTTGCTCAAGCTTATCTCGCATCGGACTTAATGCCTGCTCATTTTGCATGCGCACACCTTCTAGCGCTTTAAGCTCGGCTTCCTGTGATTCCATATGGTTGCGCGCTTGGGATAATGCCGTCTCTTTCGTCTGCTTGGCAGTTACCGCTTCGGACAAGTTTGTTTTGAGTGTTTCCATCGGCGTAATATTCAAAGCCTGTTCTGCTTCGGTTTTGCGTAAAGAAAAAACCTTATTTTCCTCATCTATTACATTAATTTTATTATTTAATTCATT
>NVTX01000064.1 GCA_002401735.1 Methylophilaceae bacterium
AGAGATTGACCTCAATACCCCGGAAGGAGTGGAGTTGTTTAAAAAGCTGGTGGTCAAAAGTGATTTTGTATTTGAGAATTTTAGTCGTCGGGTTATGCCAAATTTTGGTCTGGATTATTCGGTCCTGAAAAAAATAAATGACCGCCTGATTATGGTATCGCAGTGGAGAAAGCTGATGTAGAAGTAACATTACCGAAAACCTTTGTTATCGGGCTGCACGGCACCAGCAAAGACAGCAAACGATGGCCAACATCTCACTGGATTGCGTTGGCAAAAAAACTATCCGCGCAACAATGCCACCTCGTTTTACCATGGGCAAGCCAAACAGAGCATCAACGTGCACAAGAAATCGCAGAAAACGGTAACAACGTTACCGTTTTACCGAAACTAAGCATTGCAGATTTAGCCGCCATTATTGGTCAAGCATGGGCTGCTATTGGTGTCGATACGGGCTTGTCACATTTAAGCGTTGCGCTCGACATTCCAACAGTCGCCATTTATACCGACACAAACCCAGCGTTGACTGGTGTGATGGCATCGGCCAATGGTCAAATCATCAATCTCGGCGGAATAGATCAAACACCCTCCGCCACATCTGTATTAGATGCCGCCCAACAAATAACCGCACCAGCATAAAATTGTACTGATGGCTAACGCCATTTACTGTAAATAAAGTATGCAAATCCAAACATGAAAATAACCATAGCAACAATAATGACCAAACTCATTAATCCGTAATCTGTTGTTAACAAATCCCGCCATATTTTCATATTATTCTCCTTCGAAGGTTTAGAGTCTTTACATATATCAATATGCCATGCATACGAATGGGACTTTTTGATTTATAACAAGCACTGCTAAATCATTTTGCAATACAACAAACTTTACAAAAAACACTATTGTCACCTTGAAATCCACTACAGAAGCTCCATATAGAGAAGAGTATTATTTATAGGATGGGGAAACCMAYRWCWGANCGAWCAAAASNNGYAWNGAMGAWNAASASTNGAARANTCAAGTAGAAACACTTGAAACGGATGAGGCAGYAATCACGCCAGAAGAAAAAATTACAGAGCTAGAGGCGGCACTAGAAGAAGCAACCGCRAAAGTACTCTATGTTAAAGCGGAAGGTGAAAACATTCGCCGCAGATCTTTTGAAGATGTTGATAAAGCCCGAAAATTTGCGTTAGAGAAATTCAGTAATGAATTACTTGCCGTTAAAGATAGYCTRGATGGCGCACTTTCTGTAGAAAATGCAACGCTTGAAAGCTACAAAGATGGCGTTGAATTAACGGCCAAACAACTGTTAAGTGTTTTCGAGAAATTCAACATTGCTGAAGTGAGTCCAGTAGACGAGAAGTTTGACCCAAATAAGCATCAAGCGATTAGCACCATTGAGTCTGAAGGTGAACCTAATACTGTTTTATCCGTATTACAAAAAGGCTACACACTAAATGACCGTGTGCTCCGCCCAGCACTGGTTGTCGTTTCAAAAGCAAAATAGCCCTTTTAGGATTAGGGTCTTGAAAAACCAGAAACTATCCCAACTATTATATCAACGCRGTCGATAACGACTACAGATATTAAGTATAGAACTTAATACATATAGAACATAGAAATATAAGGAAAAAATAACATGGGTAAAATTATTGGTATTGACTTAGGCACAACGAATTCTTGTGTTTCAGTAATGGAAGGCGGCAARCCTCGCGTCATTGAAAATTCAGAAGGTACACGTACCACACCTTCAGTTATCGCTTATCTAGAAGATGGCGAGATTTTAGCGGGSGCRCCAGCAAAACGCCAAGCGGTCACCAATCCAGAGAATACGCTATACGCAGTTAAACGTTTAATTGGTCGTCGTTTTGATGAGAAAGCAGTACAAAAAGACATCARATTAATGCCATACAAAATTGTRAAAGCTGACAATGGCGATGCATGGGTAGAAGTGCGCGATGAGAAAATGGCGCCRCCACAAGTTTCGGCAGAAGTATTACGCAAAATGAAAAAAACTGCGGAAGACTACTTAGGTGAAGAAGTAACAGAAGCGGTAATTACCGTKCCTGCTTACTTTAACGATAGCCAACGTCAAGCCACTAAAGATGCTGGCCGTATTGCTGGTTTAGAAGTGAAACGTATTATTAATGAGCCAACCGCTGCGGCACTAGCCTTTGGTTTAGACAAACAAGAAGGTGACCGTAAAATTGCGGTTTACGACTTAGGTGGTGGTACATTTGACGTATCAATCATTGAGATTTCTAACATTGATGGCGAACATCAATTCGAAGTATTGGCAACGAATGGAGACACCTTCCTAGGTGGTGAAGACTTTGATAATCGCANTATCGATTACTTAGCAGATGAATTCAAAAAAGACAACAACGGCTTAGATTTACGTGATGACTTGTTGGCAAAACAGCGCTTAAAAGAAGCCGCAGAAAAAGCTAAAATTGAGTTGTCTTCTAGCACGCAAACAGAAGTTAACCTGCCRTACGTAACGGCAGATGCGACTGGCCCTAAACATTTAGTCGTTAAGATTACACGCGCTAAATTCGAGAGCATGGTTGAAGACTTAATTGAACGCACAATCAAACCTTGTACAACAGCACTTAAAGATGCGGGCGTTTCGCCTTCTGACATCACTGATGTCATTATGGTTGGTGGTCAAAGCCGCATGCCTAAGGTGCAAGAAACAGTACAAGAGATTTTTGGTCAAGAGCCACGTAAAGACGTTAACCCAGATGAAGCTGTTGCTGTAGGTGCATCTATTCAGGGTGGTGTGTTACAAGGTGATGTTAAAGACGTATTATTACTAGACGTCACACCATTATCACTCGGCATTGAAACACTAGGCGGCGTGATGACTAAAGTCATCAAAAAGAATACAACCATTCCGACTAAAGCGGCGCAAGTATTCTCAACAGCTGATGACAATCAAAACGCTGTCACCATTCAAGTGTTGCAAGGTGARCGTGAAATGGCAACTGCCAATAAATCACTAGGTCAATTCAACTTAAGTGACATYCCACCTGCACCACGTGGTCAGCCACAAATTGAAGTGACATTTGATATTGACGCTAACGGTATCTTGCATGTTTCTGCTAAAGACAAAAACACTGGAAAAGAAAATAAAATCATCATTAAGGCTAACTCTGGCTTAAGTGAAGAAGAAATTCAGCGCATGGAAGAAGATGCAGAAGTACATGCTGAAGAAGATAAAGCGTTACGTGAATTAGTCGATGCGCGCAACAGTGCTGATGGTATGGTGCATAGCGTGAAAAAATCACTTGAAGAACATGGTGACAAATTAGAAGATGAYGAAAAAACYAAGATTGAAGAAGCCATTAAAGACTTAGAAGSYGTTCTGAAAGATGGCGATAAAGAAACAATCGAAGAAAAAACGAACACACTAATGGAAGCATCACAAAAACTAGGTGAAAAAGTGAATGCTGAGGCACAAGCGCAAGCGAATGCTGAAAATGCAGAGCCAAGTCCAGAAGGTGAAAAGACAGTTGATGCCGAAGTGGTTGATGCTGAATTTGAAGAAGTGAAAAAAGAAGACTAAAGCACTATCTTAGTCACAACCCAGTCGTTAGCATTATTAATTTGATGCTAACGACTGTTGCACGTTAAATCATGCAATCCAAATTAGATATTATTTATGGCTACCAAAAAAGATTATTACGAAGTATTAGGCGTTAACAAAGACGCGTCAGCAGAGGAAATTAAAAAATCCTATCGCAAACTAGCGATGAAATACCACCCTGACCGCAACCCAGATAACGCAAAAGCGGAAGAACAGTTCAAAGAAGCTAAAGAAGCTTACGAAATGCTCTCTGACGATCAAAAACGTGCTGCTTACGACCAATATGGTCATGCTGGCGTTGACCCAAGCATGGGTGCTGGTGGTGGATTTAGCGGCGGTGCTGGTGGCTTTAATGATGCATTCGGCGATATCTTTGGTGATATCTTTGGCGGCGGTGGTGGTCGCGGACAACAGCGCTCCACAGTCTATCGAGGTGCAGACCTACGCTACAACATGGAAGTCACGCTAGAGCAAGCAGCTAAAGGCACAGAAACTAAAATTAGAATTCCTGTGATGGCTGCATGTGACCCATGCAAAGGTACCGGTGCAAAATCAGGAAAATCCGCATCAACATGTGGCACTTGTGGTGGACATGGTCAGGTTCGCATGCAACAGGGATTTTTCTCTGTGCAGCAAACATGTCCAAAATGTCACGGCACAGGTAAAACCATCTCAAAATCAGATGAATGTAACAGYTGCCATGGTGATGGTCGTGTAAAACAACATAAAACCCTTTCAGTCAAAATCCCTAAAGGGGTAGATGAAGGTGATCGCATTCGCTTATCTGGCGAAGGTGAAGCGGGTATCAACGGTGGTCCAACAGGGGATTTATACGTTGTTATCCACCTCAAAAAGCACAATATCTTCGAAAGAGATGGCGGGCATTTGCATTGCGAAATGCCCCTTAGCTTCTCTGCCGCTGCACTTKGCGGTGAAATCGAAGTGCCTACGCTAGATGGCTCTGCCAAAATGAAAATACCAGCTGAAACACAAACCGGTGCAGTATTTAGGTTGCGCGGCAAAGGGATTAAACCACTACGTTCTCATGAAGTTGGTGATTTAATGGTACACGTGGTCGTTGAAACCCCAGTAAAACTAACTGAACATCAGAAAAAATTACTGCGGGAATTTGAAACAAGCACGCAAGCTGATGCAGGAAAACACAGTCCTAGAAATAAAAGCTGGCTAGATAAAGCAAAAGCATTTTTTGAGTAATCCGCACTGCGGCAGCCATTGATACTGTCTGCCGCAACTCCTGCGCCACCTAATAATTGCTGAAACTCAAAACTTTATTAGTTTTGCCATGCATAGCTAAATTTAGCAAACAAAGTACGTTCAGTACGCGTTAGATTCTTCTGTTCATCATCTGCATACCCACTATCTGAGTAACCCAGAAAAAACAATGTCTGCGGATTGATTTTATAGGAATACAGTAATTGGCTCGTGAAATACTGCTCTTCGGCATCGTAAGACGCTGGTGAACGATACAAAGACAAATCACGTTCAATATMGGTATGCTGCAAAATAAACCGCACCTGACTACGATTATCAAACTGCCAGATAAATTTTGTATTAGTAAGCCCTGTGTTATAAAGCTCGCCACCACTTACTTTCAGACGTGTATATTCGTATTCGACCTCTAATTGCAAATGTTGATTAACCTGCCAATTAACATATGGGTAAATTCTAAGTTCCTTACCCAAACGGGCATTATCAAAATCAATCCGATCACCGACAAGAATAAAACCAGAAATTGCCAAGCCGCTAATTGGCGTAAACTCCCCCCAGAAAGTGGCTTGCTGTTCTTGATAGTATTTATCTGCAAACAAGCTATGCCGAAATGTTGTGCCAATTTCTATCGTAGACTGCATGGCCCCTTTTATCGTGCCTGATATTTCCAGCTCATCTTCTAACAAGACACCTTCAATATCCCAGCTTTTATCCAAATCGGTGTAAATCGAATATTCACTCAGCCAACCATCCTCTTCAGGGAACCATGTACGCCTACCAGACAAGCTTAATTCTTGATAATTTGCTCGTTCTTGAAACCCTAAATCCGACCGAAAATCTGCATCAACGCGTTCTAAGCGTGCCGCAAGATATAGGGTATTGGTCTTATGGTTAATGCCCAGCAAATAAGCTTGTCCTTGCTGTTGTTTATCTAAACCAAAGTCTTGTTGCACTTGCAGCGGGTTGCGTGTCGCACTATGCGCCAATTGATAACTCAAACTATTAGTTGGGCTAAACCACACCTCCCCATCTACGGCTAGCAGCTGGCTTTTGTAATCATCCCCATGACGACTCGTTAACAATGCGCCAACACTACTTTGTTCTCCGATGTCCATCCGGTAACGTCCAATCACGGCGGTACTTTCAATATCTGTTGTCGCTAAAGATGAGCCTTGATTGCCGGGGATTAGAAAGTCAGTTCTATTGTCATTCGCCACCATCAGTCCATAGCGATGTACATCTGTTTTACCTGTTAGCTTTGCCCCATAATCTGGATCTGCAATGTTTCGACTGTGCACAAAATTAAATAGCGGTGTGGTTAAGTAATCTGCCCCATCAAGAAAAAACGGCCTTTTTTCATCAAAAAATAAAGCGTAGGTGTTATTCACATTTAGTTGCGCAGAATCCGCTTCCACCTGGGAAAAATCAGGGTTTAAGGTCGCATTTAACACGATATTCTCACTAATCCCCCACCGAAAATCCACACCAACTTCTTTATTGATGTCTCCCTGCTGCCAACCGTTTTTACCTGCAACATCCTTCATGTCAGTTCTGCCCAAAGTTAGGGTTGGTGTTAACTGAATGTTGTTACCAGCTTTAATGCCTTTAAACCCGACCAATGCATCATATTGGCAAAGTGTGCACTTTCGATGAATGTTTTTACGATAGTTGGCAAGTTTTACTAGGCGCTCGCGTGGGTATTTTCGCTGCACTGCAATATTCCAAGTAAGCTCCCCACCACCTGTAGGAAAACGCAGCGCACGAAAAGGAATACTCATTTCGACGACGTAACCATCATCAGTTATCTTCCCTGCACTGTCCCAAATAGCATCCCAAGCATTGTCTTCAGTACTACCGTCATCGCCAAAATCTTGCTTGCTAAAATCGGCTTGCGCGCCTAGTGAGTTAACAAAAAACCCAAAGCCAGAACGTTGGTCATTAAAAGTATCAATAATAATGCCTACGTTATCGTCTTGATCAATGTTGTCACGCTCACGTAAGCTGGCTCGAATCGCCAAGGGGTTTGGATCAAACGCCTTAATGGCAACATGCAAGCTCGCGCCATCTTCATACAAGTAAGCTAAGGTTTTAATTGAGGTGGGAACACCTTGTCTCGGATCGTTCTCATACTTTAGCTCGATAACTGTCGCTTGCTGCCAAACGGCTTCATCAAGCACGCCATCTAATGTTGGTTGGTCATTATGATGATACAGTGAGTATGTTTGTTTCCCACCATCGATGCTACCCATAGCAAAAGCTGGCTTGATTACCACCACYATTGCCAAGCTAATCATGGCTAAAGAAAAAATAATATGTGATTGAATACGATATTGCATAAATGATTAGTGTCTATGACGAACCTTCAATACTAAGTTTTATCAAAAACAAAAGCTACCCCCCAAACAGACCAATCCTTCTGAAAGGGTTATGCCTATTGCACTCCTATTACATTCCAGTTACATATAGGTCATTAAACTGCAACATGTATTTGTTAAAGTATCGGCTCTTTCAACAAAAAGAGGAGACTAAAAATGAATCAAAAGTTCATTCAAAGTACAGTTCTTGGCAGTTTAATGTTCGGCGCACTTGTTTTCGGTAATTTCAATGCAAATGCGACGGGCTTCAATAATAAAATTTATAATGACAACGGGAAAGTTGTTTCAGCTAATCAGTTTTATGACATGCTGAATAATACAAAACCAACTGAAGTTTCTGCCAAATTTGGCATGCCAGACACCATCACAACGCTAAAGGATGCAGTCGGTTCTAAAGCTGGTGTTGTTTGGACATACAAAAAAGCAGTTACTAAAGAAAATGTAAAATTAGATGCTAATTTTGTCTTTATCGCGGGTGTATTTAAATACGTCACGTTATCAGGCAGTTAAAGCACTAAGTTTTATTAATCAAAAAAGCCTGTCCCTGCAGGCTTTTTTGTTGTCCGCTCCATTTCTCATCTACAATAGTGCGCATGTCATTAAACGTTCTTATTATTGAAGACGAGTCAGCCATCGCTGACACACTTATTTACGCTTGCGACGAAGCGAACATTCAAACCACTCACTATTTACTTGGCCACCAAGGAGTAGAGGCCATAGCAAAGACACACTATGACTTTGTTATATTGGATGTTGGCTTACCTGACATATCTGGATTCGATGTTTGCAAAGAAATCCGTAAAACATCGCAAGTCCCTATCTTATTTCTGACCGCCCGCAACCACGAAATTGATCGTATTGTCGGTCTAGAAATTGGTGCCGATGACTATGTCACCAAGCCATTTAGCCCACGTGAAGTGGTCGCACGAATTCATGCTATTTTACGGCGCAGCCAACAAACAGCACCAAAAGAAGTCACGAATACGCAATTTGAAATAGACGAAGAAGCATCTCGTATTCAATATATGGGCCAAACTCTCACATTAACCCGTTACGAATATTTGCTATTAAAAACACTCATTAAAAAACCTAAGCGTGTTTATGCACGCAACCAATTGATGGACATTGTTTGGGTGGATGCAGAAGACACCTTGGAACGCACCGTCGATGCACACATTAAAACCATCCGCAGCAAGTTGCGTGCAATTAACGCCAGCACGTCAGAGATAGTGACACACCGCGGCATGGGTTACAGCTTAACTTCATGAGAACACCTTTTAAAATCAATATTAGCCTTAAGATTTTCTTAGGTTACTTTATCTTGGTTGGGTTGGCCGCTTGGTTTGTGCTGACCATTTTTGTCGATGAAGTAAAACCAGGTGTTCGGCAAGCGATGGAAGATGCATTAGTCGACACCGCTAATGTATTAGCCGAGCTGGCTAAAGCGGATGTAGAAGCTGGAAATATTCAAACAGGCCAGTTTGCTACTGCGTTAAACGAGTACCAACGCCGTGCTAGTAAAGCCAATATTTGGGGCGTTAAAAAAGAACATAGTGATTACCGCGTGTATATCACCAACGACAAAGGCATTGTAATATTTGATTCTGCCAACTTAGCMTTAGRCCAAGATTATAGTCAGTGGAATGATGTATACCTCACGCTACAAGGRAAATACGGGGTACGCTCTAGTGCAGTAGTGCCAGGCGATAAAAACAGCGACACCATTATGTACGTTGCCGCATCCATCAAGAATGGCRAAAAYATTATCGGCAGCCTAACCGTCGCAAAACCTAAYCGYACCCTACTYCCTTTTATTGAACGTGCRCAACAAAAAATTATYCGYTGGGGCGCACTACTCMTGRTTCTYTCSYTAATAATTGGTGGTTTATTCACTTGGCGCTTTACCGCTAAAATTAAAAAATTACGGGAYTATGCCTTAYTGGTTTCTAACGGAGAAAAGGCAATTGCCCCAACGTCTAGTAATGATGAATTAACAGAGCTGGCYCTTGCCATGCAAACCATGCGGACAGAACTGGATGGCAAACAAYATGTGCAAGATTCAGTGCAGCACCTAACGCACGAACTCAAGAGCCCAATTACYGCAATACAAGGGGCRCTAGAACTGATTTCYCCYAAGATGCCAGCSGMMRCACAGGCRCAGTTTATTACCCAAATAAAAGCRCARACTRACCGCGTGCAAACCATTATTCAAAACATGCTYGGYTTAGCTGAACTAGAACAYCAAGAAAAGTTACAGCACAAAACTGATATTGATTTAAATGCMTTAGTACAAACCCAACTAGASCTMTTAAAAGGYAARGCARAAAATGCGRACATCCGTTTTGAYTTTGCTAAGACCACTCCACACCATTATCAAGGTGATTCTTTTTTACTAGGGCAAGCTATCTACAACTTACTGGAAAATGCATTAGACTTTAGTCCAGCGGATAGTGTCATTCACATTAAAATCAGTGATGACCAAGGCAGCCAACAACTGAGCATTCGGGATGCTGGTGTAGGCATCCCAGATTACGCGTTAGATAAACTGTTCGACAAGTTTTACTCTCTACCAAGACCCGACACTAAGGTCAAAAGCACGGGTTTAGGCCTCAATTTTGTTCAAGAGATTGCTAAGCTGCATGGCGGCAATGTTTCCCTCAAGAATTTAGCATCAGGAGGCGTAGAAGCCATCCTTACATTGCCTAACACTTAGGGATAGGACTTCACACTCACTTCRSWWWWRSGMMYYAARGCKWYRWRSMKSWYGACTATTCTGCAACCTCTACCACTCAGGAGCTTGCACCATGAACAAATCTTTTTTATTCAAAATCATCGGCATGCTAGTGCTCATCACACTAATGTCCATTGCCGTGAGTTACGTCAATGGCATCATTTTAGAGCGCCAGCGTAATCAAAACCATGTCAAAGCAGACATCGCGAAGAGCTCAGCGCGTGCACAAACCATTATCGGCCCAGTATTAGCTGTCCCCTATGTAGAGGATTATATCGAGCACATTGAGGAATTCACCGCAAAAGGGATCAAGGTCGAAAAACAAATTGCTAGGCAGTACAAATCGACCGCTTATTTTTTACCAGAAGACTTAAAATTAACAGGGGCATTCTCTAACGAATATAGAAGTTTAGGCATTTATAAAGCCTTGATGTATCAACTAGGCGGCAAGATTAACGTTTGATCGATGGCGAGATCGGCAGGCAGGACTTCTGGCTGCTGACGAGCTACTTGGCAAGCCTGAATACTGACAATGAGTATTAAAAAAAGT
>NVTX01000065.1 GCA_002401735.1 Methylophilaceae bacterium
ACTGATCCGTTTAATAATAGGTGCTGTTTTTTCTGACGGTTGCGCATCAGCCACGGAAATAGCTTGTTCAGTAGGTGGCGTTGATTTTTTAAGCGTAGGCACTATTACATCTACACCTTTAGAAGCATCAATCACGACTTCTTTAACGACACTCTTCTGCAGCTTGAGTAGATCAGTCGCCTCTTGTAAAACAAATTTCGTCTTCCAAAATGGATGATCTACCCATGGCCCTTTAAGTGCATGGATATGCATACCAAGCTTGACTTGGCTGGTCGATATTGTTTTAAGCATATGACTTGTATTCTCACAGAGTAACGACAAACTCTATTTAAAAAAAAGAGGGCTAAAAAGCCCTCTTTTAAAAAATATAACTACTGATATCTTATGTATCTATCACTAAATCCCTGCTGCAGCCTTCAAAGCAGCGGCCTTATCTGTCGCCTCCCATGTAAACTCTGGTTCATCACGACCAAAATGTCCATAAGCAGCCGTTTTAGCATAGATGGGCCGCAACAAATCCAACATTTGTACGATTCCTTTAGGGCGCAAATCAAAATGCTCTCGCACTAATTGCGTTAACACATCATCAGAAACTTTACCCGTGCCATAAGTTTCTATCATGATAGAAGTTGGTTGTGCGACGCCAATGGCATAACTCATTTGTACCAAACATTTATCAGCCAACCCTGCAGCCACAATGTTTTTAGCCACATAACGGCCTGCGTAAGCAGCGGAGCGATCTACTTTTGATGGATCTTTGCCTGAAAATGCGCCTCCACCGTGTGGTGCTGCGCCGCCATAAGTATCCACAATAATTTTACGACCAGTTAAGCCACAGTCGCCTTGCGGCCCGCCAATCACAAACCGACCAGTAGGGTTGACCAAATATTTAATCTCCCCTTTTATCAATTCTTGCGGTAACAATGGTTTAATAATCTCTTCAATTGTCGCCTCACGAATCTCATCGAGTGTTATTTCTGGGGCGTGCTGCGTCGACACTAATACGGTGTCAATTTTATATGGCTTACCATCAACATATTGAAGCGTCACTTGTGCTTTGGCATCTGGACGCAGCCATGGCAAACGACCATCTTTACGCAATTGCGCTTGCCGTTCCATGATGCGATGACTTAACCAAATCGGCAATGGCATCAATTGTGGGGTTTCATTCACCGCATAACCAAACATCAAACCTTGATCACCCGCCCCTTGATCCAAGGGATCATCATTAGCGTTATCAACACCTTGTGCAATATCGGGTGATTGCTTATCGTATGCAACCATAACAGCACAAGATTTATAGTCGATACCATAATCACCATTGTCATAACCGATACGTTTAACAGCTTCGCGTGCCACTTTAATGTAGTCCACGTTAGCAGTCGTCGTAATCTCGCCTGCCAATACGATCAAACCAGTATTCGCTAACGTTTCTGCTGCAACACGTGCGGTTGGATCTTGTTCTAAAATTGCATCTAAAATACTATCGGAAACCTGATCTGCTAATTTATCAGGATGGCCCTCAGAAACAGATTCTGAGGTAAAAAGAAATTCATTCATTGTGCGCCTTGAAGATTTAAAGTTAATAGAATAAGAAATGAAACACCAACTAAAGGCTAAAGCCAGTGCATCAAAGCTATCAATTTGGTATTGTAGAGGATAATTAGTTCAATATACATGTAAATTTAACCAGCTCACTTACTTAAAGTGCTCCTCAATACAATATTATCGGCACCATGAAACTTAACTTTACGAAAATGCAGGGTGCAGGCAATGACTTTGTCGTCATTGATAGTTACACAAACCCTATTCAATTAAGCGCTACGCAAATTCAGCATATTGCCAATCGTTTTTTTGGTGTGGGTTGCGATCAGCTTCTCATGGTAGAGAAAACCGATACACCTGATGTCGATTTTCGTTATCGCATTTTCAATGCTGATGGCGGCGAAGTCGCACAATGTGGTAATGGTGCACGTTGTTTTGTCCGCTTTGTTGTCGAAAAAAATCTTACCCAAAAACATGAAATATCGGTAGAAACGGCCAGCGGTATTATTACGCTAAAACTACAGAGCAATGGTGATGTGACTGTCAATATGGGGCCGCCAAATTTCGAGCCTCGTACATTACCTTTTTTAACAGACACGCWACAAACACAATATTCACTACAGCTTGAAAATACAGCGTTACAAATATCGGCTGTTTCGATGGGTAATCCGCATGCCGTCGTACTCGTTGATGATGTAGAAACGGCGAACGTCAGTGAACTTGGACCACAAATTGAATCACACCCCAGCTTTCCACAACACGTCAATGCTGGATTTATGCAAATTGTCAGCCCGCATGAAATAAACCTTCGTGTGTTTGAACGGGGTAGCGGTGAAACGCTGGCCTGCGGTACAGGGGCATGTGCTGCTGTCGTCAGTGGCATACAATTAAATTTGCTACAATCTCCCGTATCAGTCAATACACGTGGCGGTGAACTCAACATTGAATGGGGAGGCGAAACGTCCCCAGTTATGATGACAGGCCCAGCACAAGTTGTATTTGAAGGCGAAATAGACATTTAAAAAACTAAGTTTAGGACCAACAATGCAAGAAGATCAAATTTCCGCTTATTTAAAAGACCACCCAGAATTCTTTGAAAAAAATGCTAGTTTACTCGCGGATATTCATTTGCCTAGCCCACACGGTAGTGGCACCATCTCGTTAGCAGAACGACAACAATTGGCACAGCGAGACAAAATAGATGCGCTTGAAGAACGTTATGCCGAGCTGGTTCTTAACGCACAAGACAACGATAAAATCGCCAATAAGATGCATCAGTTTTTTATTCTGATGCAACAAGCTAAAAACTTTGATTCTATTGAGCAATTAATCAGCCATAATCTACCTGAAGATTTCAACATCACGGACACATGCCTCAGAATCTGGRAAAAACCRCTTGGTGAYAACGATGYRGCAAACCTCGTTTTTAAAGAWGTRCCCGAAGCCATTCATACATGGGTAAACAGCATTCATAATGTTTACTGTGGAGAGACACCTACTAGCATCATTGTTGACGACTGGTTTATCGAGCCAGCTAAGTCGGTCGCTGTGTTGCCACTAAGAAATGGTTCTGTTTATKKTTATKYNNGRSNWSTKGCNYWKBKHHMAAGAGAAACGTTTTTACGTTGGGATGGGGACAGATTTTTTACAAAAACTAGGCGACCATGTCAGCGCAGCCTTTTCTAGATACATCACCGATTAAGCATGTGGATTTATTAACCGAATATCTTAAATTTTTAAACGTTGAGCGAGGCTTAAGCCCACTCACAAGAGAGAATTACGCACGCGATATTAAACGACTCCTGAATTTAAGCAAAGACACCCCTTTAAACAAACTAGGCACCGCGGACATTCGCCGCGTTATTGCCAGCTTACATAGCAAAGGGCTTAATGGAAAAAGCATTGCACGCATGTTATCAAGCTGGCGAGGGTTTTTTAACTATTTAATACAACGTCATAGCTTTAGCAACAATCCTGCAAAAGGGTTGCGCGCACCCAAATCGGCAAAAACATTACCCCAAGCACTCTCTATCGAGCAAGCCATCAAACTAGTAGACATTAAAGGTGMKRATYTATTAASWRKNCGCGACCAYGCKRYYTTMGARWYSYTKTAYKCYKCYGGYWTACGCYTWNNTNNNCTKRWNTRACNNCKCWMSACYGNNATSAMWTWGAYTTTNCMRAKSRMACMNATCASCGTTACAGGCAAAGGTAACAAAACACGCATTGTGCCGTTAGGGCGTCATGCCA
This sequence comes from Methylophilaceae bacterium, assembly GCA_002401735.1. Classification (GTDB taxonomy): domain Bacteria; phylum Pseudomonadota; class Gammaproteobacteria; order Burkholderiales; family Methylophilaceae. Next base: position 3,793 of record NVTX01000065.1, read on the forward strand.
TCAACGCCATGCAAAAATGGCTAACCCTTCGCAAAGACTTGTTAACAAACAATCCGGATGAGAAAGCCGTATTCATCGGAAAAAAAGGCAAGAGAATCTCTGCCCGCAATATTCAATATCGTCTCAAAGCATGGTCTATCAAACAAGGTTTGAATTCATCAGTACACCCGCATATGCTTCGGCATAGCTTTGCTTCACACGTGCTGCAATCCAGCGGAGATTTACGTGCCGTACAARAAATGCTAGGTCACGCCAATATCAGCACCACACAGATATATACCCATTTAGATTACCAACACCTAACAAAAGTATATGACACCGCTCACCCACGAGCAAAAAAGAAATAACAGCAGCACGACAAAGTCAGACGTACTAACTATTGCTAATGTACTTTTAGGTGAGGGGTGCCTAAATTTAGCAATAACACGACTTGTAAAGTTAATACACATTCATCATGCCGCCACCTTAAGGTGGTAATATATTAAGTGACATAAAATTAAAATAAATAAAACCTTAATCGTCACGATGTAAAACTATTAATTGTTAGGAAAACAAAATGGAACATACTTTACCAGCACTCCCTTACGCAAAAGATGCGCTAGCCCCACATCTATCTGCTGAAACATTAGAATTTCACTATGGCAAACACCACAATGCTTACGTGACTAACTTAAACAAACTGATTGCAGGTACTGAGTTTGAAAATGCCAGCTTAGAAGACATTATTAAAAAAGCATCTGGTGGTATCTATAACAACTCTGCGCAAATCTGGAACCACACGTTTTTTTGGAACTGTATGGCACCAAACGGTGGTGCTGCACCAACCGGGGCATTAGCTGATGCAATTAATGCTAAATGGGATTCATACGATGCATTCAAAACTGCTTTCCAAGCTTCAGCCGTTGGTAACTTCGGTTCTGGTTGGACATGGTTAGTGAAAAAAGCTGACGGCTCAGTCGATATCGTCAACATGGGTCCAGCAGGTACACCGCTAACAACTGGCGACACTGCGCTACTATGTATTGATGTATGGGAACATGCCTATTACATTGATTACCGTAATGCGCGCCCTAAATTTGTTGAGACTTTCTTAACAAGCTTGGTTAACTGGGATTTTGCCAGCACAAACTTCGCTGCTTAATACGAATAAGCAGAACAAAAAGCCAAGTGATTGTCACTTGGCTTTTTTGTCATTACTCTCAATACATTAATTTTTTAGACAACTTGCTCCCTGTTAAAATCGACATGTTAAGATGGCGCAACTTAACTTTTATATAGGCCTGCACGATGGAGGTACTTGGTCCTGCCGCATTRTGGGATTTAATTAAAAATGCTAGCCGCTGGCTGGTCAATTTGCGTCGCGCCAATCAAACGCGTCAGCAAGCCTCGGTAAAAGCTTTGCGAAAAGTGGTGATAGCCGCACGCAAAACAGCGGTATATATGCGCCAACTAGATGATACGAAACAACGTAACTATTCAACGGAAGTTGAATTAGCGACATTGTGGACGGAACTTAGTTTTGCTTTAGATGACTTAAAGGTACCTAAACTTGCTAAACGCTGTTTAATTAATGGTARACAATGGGCTGACCCTAATAGTATGAGTAAAGATTTTTTAACCAAAGCAGATACAGGTTTAGACCGCATAGAACAATTGGCTAATCAGTTGTTAGCTAACCTACAACACTAATTAATGATGTTAATATAAACGCATGCTTCAACGCATTTTCATTCACTTAAGTTTAATCTTACTGTTTGCATTTACGCAAATGGGCGTAGTCACGCATGAAATTAGTCACCTAGCTGAAAGCAAACAGCAGCAACAAGATCAAAACAGTCATGAAAGTCAATGTGAGCAATGCCTGAGTCATAGCGCCACTGCTGATACTGACTTATCGCACACCTTTACCTTTCAAGTTGCCGCACCCTCGCGCATCTTTCTGGTTAGCAATCCTGCTCATGCAGTTTCTGCATCYRCCTCCTTCTATAGCGCTCGCGCACCACCACTCTCCTCACAAGTTTAACTTTTTACGCTAACTCAGCTCACATRCTGAGCGCGCTTTATTGATTATTTTGTGAGGATTACACAATGCTGTCATACAGACAATTGTCGTGCATGCGTACGACCAACCCGACGATAAAACATCATCGAATTTTTATTGCGATTACTGCGGCTTTTACAAACTGCCTAGTCATCAGCACCCCTAGCATGGCTGAAGAAAGCCAAATTAATTTGGCACCGATCGCTATCACTGGCAACCCTTTAGGCGTGGAATCAGATGCGCTAGTTGTTCCCGTCTCTGTTCTAAATGGGCGCGAACTTAGTCTGCGTCGCGAAAGTACATTAGGTGAAACCTTAAATGGCATGCCCGGCGTGACTGCAACGCAATTTGGCCCCAACGCCTCACGCCCTGTTATCCGCGGATTAGATGCAGAACGCGTAAAAATCATGCAAAATGGGATAGGTATTTTGGATGCATCAAGCTTAAGTTTTGATCATGCTGTCGGGATAGACCCACTCATTATTGAGCAAATTGATGTAGTGCGTGGGCCTGCTGCTTTACTTTATGGCGGCAGCGCTGTAGGAGGCGTTGTTAACGCAATAGACCATCGCATCCCAACGGAAGCAGTCGAAGGTTTAATTGGACGTGCCGAAGCACGATTTGGTGGTGCAGAACGCCAACGCAACGGTGCCGTTGTCTTAGACTTAGGCAATGGACAGTTGGCTGTCCATGTCGATGCCTATAAACGTAAAACAGATAACCTCAACATMCCTAGTTATGCTGTTTCAAGCCGTAAAAACAAAGCAGATGGCACATCGCGTGACAACAAAGGAACCTTAGTCAATAGCAACGCAGACAGTGATGGTGGTGCATTAGGTGCATCGCTGACCTTTGACCATGGTTATATCGGCGCTTCTTTTTCCACATTAAACAACAACTATGGCACGGTCGCCGAAGAAGCTGTGCGCATCGATATGAAAAGCGATCGCTGGGATATTGCTAGCGAATTTACTGACTTAGGAAACGTGATTAATCGCGTGAAAGTTCGTTTAACCCATACCGATTACGTGCATCAAGAACTAGAAGATGGTGAAGTAGGCACGACATTTAAAAACAAAGGGCTTGCCGGTAGCTTTGAGGCCGGCCATGCACCAATTGGTNAGCTAAAGGGTGTGATTGGTTATCAATTTAGCAACACTAATTTTGAAGCACTAGGTGATGAAGCTTTCGTCCCTAACGTGAATACACAAAACCATGCATTGTATTTTTACGAAGAGTTGCCAATTTCGGCTCATGACACTCAGCCACATAAAATCACTTTTGGTGGTCGTTTTGGACATGCTTCTGTCAATGCAAAAGATAGCATTACTTTTGGTGCAGGGAAGAACAAACRTTTCAACCCTAATAGTTTTGCACTGGGCGGAATCGTTAAYATGAACAAACAATGGTCCTTAGCTAGCAACCTCTCGCATAATGAGCGTGCGCCCAGCTATTTTGAGCTATTTGCAAATGGTGAGCATATTGCAACAGGGCAATTTGAAGTTGGGAATACTAATTTTAAGATAGAACGTTCTAATGGCATTGATACGCAACTCCGTTGGAATAATGGCAAACATCATRTCAATGTAAGCGCTTACTACACCCGCTTCCAAAATTTTATTGGTTTATTTGATACCGGTAGCATTGATGCGGGATCGGGCTTACCTATTGCAGCATTTCAGGCGGTACCTGCCACATTTAAAGGGCTAGAGGCAGAAGGTAAATTTAAACTAAACGACAGGTATAAGCTTTCTATTCGTGGGGATTATGTACATGCCAAGGATAACCGTCATCACGATTACCTTCCGCGCATCTCACCTTTGCGCATTGGCGCAGGCTTGCAATATCAGCTCAATAAATTTAGTGCGAAAATTGATGTGCTGCATGCCTTTAATCAAAACAATACGGCTGACAATGAATTGGCAACCGATGGTTACACCAACATCAGTGCATTGGTCACCTATCAACTACCAACAAAATTTCATCTCGAGTTATTTGCTAAAGCCAACAACCTTTTGAATCAAGAAATTAGAGAGCATGCTTCATTTTTAAAGGATATTGCACCCGCAGGTGAGCGTTCACTTCTCTTTGGAGCGAGGGCAGACTTTTAACAAAAACTATTTTTAACCGAACAGAGGGTTGGCTGAGGCCAGCCCTTTTTTAGGTAAAAAGAATCAAGCCCCAAATGACGACAACATTTGTTAACGCCACAAACACGGCTGCGCTACCAATATCTTTCGCACGCTTTGCCAATTCATGGCGTTCTATGGAGACACGGTCAACGACTGCTTCAATCGCTGAGTTGATTAACTCAATGATTAACACCAAAAATACACTACCTATCATTAATGCACGATGCAATGCTGCTTGCTCCAAATAAAGTGCTAGCGGAATAAGCACCACTGCTAGAAAAAYCTCTTGCCTAAAAGCATCCTCGTGCTTAAATGCTGCTTTAAGCCCATCGACAGAATAACCAAATGCATTTACCACACGGCTAACGCCTGTTTTGCCTTTAAAAGGGCTTTCTTCATGTTTTTTTGAATTAGAATTTAAATCGGCCATCGTTAATCACCAAAAAGTTATCGGTGAATATTAACATGCGTTATCATGTTGTTTTATTGAATATTGAAATAKTWWGKNNAGTTYYTYMTRRYAWSWMTRATSNNGTSCKYTWWWCTYAWMAWWSWWGCYKWWKKYMTKNATKYKSYWYCKYAYNNTNGNGAATTNGGNAAACGNNTTYATKYRSAASNAWCTWMAKMNGCWTRRKYKGWWKGGMWGRAGSRRSAANANCAAWGCWMRWNAATRMRRRYYGYTKNNGSTTRNCTSMYCYWKCTKYNACGYWWNTMTYKNNAAMTGRGYMRWNTGASMAATAKTKMWYKGSSRMTGKCKCCSNCSCNNTGYAGAAGGCTACGTACCAGAAAATAAATAGATCGTCACAAACAAATAAAAACCCGCTGTAAAAGCGGGTTTTTTTAATGAAACCTCATTACTTACTTGTAGGTTTTCACACCATCGGCTGTTGCTAATAACAATATATTCGCTGGGCGTGCTGCAAACAAACCATTCGTCACAACACCCACGATTTGATTGATTTTAGCCTCGATAGCAATTGGATCATCAATCGTTAGATTATGCACATCTAAAATGATGTTGCCGTTATCCGTTGTGAAATCACGCAGCTTTGGCTGCCCGCCAAGTTTCACTAGTTCACGCGCCACGTAGCTACGTGCCATTGGCAACACCTCTACTGGTAATGGAAATTTACCCATGACTGGGACAAATTTCGTTTCATCACAGATACAAATAAACTGCTTAGCAACCGCTGCAACAATTTTCTCGCGGGTTAAAGCACCACCACCGCCTTTAAGCATATGCAAGTGTTCTGTAATTTCATCGGCACCATCAACATAAATATCCATGCCATCAACATTATTTAAATCAAACACTTCAATCCCGTGTCCACGCAAACGTTCTGCCGTTGCCTCACTACTCGCCACAGCGCCCTCTATCTTGTGCTTCACCTTTACAAGCTCTTCAATAAAATAATTCGCGGTAGAACCTGTACCAACACCAATAATGCCTTCTTTTACGTACTCAACTGCCGCTTTTGCTACTTGTTGTTTTAATTCGTCTTGCGTATATGCCATTTTAAGTAAATCCCTAACAAAGTCTTTATAATGTAATCAATGCACCACTATACACTGCTCCGCAATATTTAAAAATTACCAACACCTGAATTAGGCATGTCACAAACAACCTTAAAAGATTATCTAGCGAACATTGAAAGCGCGCATGTTTATGATGTTGCGATCAATACCCCGCTCGATTTCCAACCCATTCTATCGGCACGTATTCGTAATCGCGTATTACTGAAACGCGAAGACATGCAACCAGTCTTTTCTTTTAAACTACGTGGCGCTTATAACAAAATGGCAAAACTACCTGCCAACCAACTCCAACGTGGTGTGATTGCAGCCAGTGCTGGCAACCACGCACAAGGTGTTGCCCTTGCTGCGCAAAAGCTGAACTGTCGCGCAGTCATCGTGATGCCAACCACAACCCCCCGTATCAAAATAAATGCGGTAAAAAGTCGCGGTGCTGAAGTAATATTAACTGGAGATAGTTACGCAGAGGCTTATGCGCACGCCCTCACTTTAGAAAAGTCTGAAAACCTCACCTTCGTTCATCCTTATGACGATCCTGACGTGATTGCTGGGCAAGGCACTATTGCAATGGAGATTTTAAATGCGCACCCAGAGCCGATTGAAGCAATTTTCTGTTGCGTGGGTGGTGGTGGCCTGATTGCAGGTATCGCCGCTTACGTTAAAGCCAAACGGCCAGACATCAAAATAATCGGCGTTGAGGCCAAAGATGCAGAAGCCATGACGGAATCAATTAAGCAACAACAGCGCATTACGTTAGACCATGTCGGCTTATTTGCCGATGGTGCGGCGGTCAAGCAAGTAGGCGAACATACGTTTAACTTATGCCAACTATATGTCGATGAAATGATTGTTGTGGATAACGATGCAATTTGTGCTGCCATTAAAGATTCCTTTCACGGAAGAAAGAAGGTCGTTGTCATAATACTCTTCTAGGTTTCTGATAATCGGAATACT
>NVTX01000066.1 GCA_002401735.1 Methylophilaceae bacterium
TCCTGATGTGATTCTTGTTGGGGAGATGCGTGACCTTGAAACGATTCGTTTGGCATTAAGTGCGGCTGAAACAGGCCATTTGGTTTTCGGTACATTACATACCAGTTCTGCAGCAAAAACAGTTGATCGGATTGTAGATGTGTTTCCAGCCGCAGAAAAAGAAATGGTACGTTCCATGTTGTCAGAATCTTTACGCGCAGTAATTTCACAAACGCTTTGCAAAACAAAAGATGAGCAAGGTCGAGTTGCTGCACATGAGATTATGATTGGCACGCCTGCTATTCGAAATTTGATTCGTGAAAATAAAGTAGCGCAAATGTATTCGGCCATTCAAACAGGCCAAAATATCGGTATGCAGACCTTAGATCAGAACTTGCAAGACATGGTTAGAAGAAACATTATTTCTATTGCTGAGGCACGGTCGAAAGCTGCAAATAAAGATTCAATTGTTGGTTAAAGGTTAAGGTTTATATATGGAACAAGGTCAAGCTGAGAAGTTTGTATTTGATTTATTAAGGTTGATGCTGGGAAAAAAAGCATCAGATATGTTTATTACGGCAGGTTTTCCGCCTGCGGTGAAAATAGATGGAAAAATGACGCCTGTTAATTCCCAAGTGCTCACACCACAACAAGCGCGTGAAATATGCCGCTCTATTATGAAWGACAAACAAGCGGCAGAATTTGACGCAACCAATGAGTGTAATTTTGCGATTGGCATTCCTAATATTGCCCGCTTTCGGGTGAATGCGTTCATTCAACGTGGATCAGTTGGTTTGGTATTTAGAACCATCACTTCAAAGATTCCTCTCATGGATGATTTAGGTCTGCCGGAAGTGCTTAAAGATGTTGTGATGAGTAAGCGAGGGTTGGTTATTCTTGTTGGCGGCACTGGTTCTGGTAAATCGACCACTCTAGCTGCGATGATTGGTTATCGTAATGAGCATAGTCATGGGCACATTATTACTATTGAAGACCCTATTGAGTTCATGCATGACCATAATAATTGTGTGATTACACAACGGGAAATAGGCGTAGACACCGATAATTGGCATATTGCACTTAAGAACACCTTACGGCAAGCGCCAGATGTGATTATGATTGGCGAAATACGGGATAGAGAGACGATGGACTATGCCATTGCCTTTGCTGAAACAGGGCAYYTATGTATGTCGACATTRCATGCCAATAGTACCAATCAAGCACTAGACCGTATTATTAACTTTTTCCCTGAAGAACGCCGGCATCAGTTGTTAATGGACTTGTCATTAAATTTACGTGCTTTCGTTTCGCAGCGACTTATTCCTAAAATTGATGGTATTGGTCGGGTTGCCGCCATAGAAATTATGCTGAACTCACCTTTAATTACGGATTTGATTTTCAAAGGCGATGTACACGAAATTAAAACGATTATTGCGCGTTCAAGAGAGATCGGTATGCAAACATTCGATCAGGCATTGTTTGAGTTGCACGAAGAGGGAAAAGTGAGCTATGAAGATGCGTTGCGCAATGCTGATTCAGTCAATGATCTGAGATTGAAATTCAAACTGGAAGGAAAAGCGTCTAAAGACAGAGATGTATCTTCTGGCTTAGATAATTTAGGAATGGTTTAATAAGGCTAAAAAATCAGTGAAGTAATAAAAAAGCCGATAATCATTATCGGCTTTTTTACGATGGTAGATTAAGCGGACTATTCAATAGTCACTTCTACTCGTCTAGCTTCGTTTAAATCACCATTTCCTTCTGCACTGACTGGCTTACGCATTTCAATTCTGCTTGCATCTATTCCTGCATTTAGCAATGCATCATAAGTAGATTGTGCACGTTTTTTAGCTAATGCCTGATTGCTAATTAAGTCTCCCGTCTGGTCATGGTAGCCAGAGATAATCGCTTTTGCATCTGGGTGGTTACTAAGCCAGGTAATGGTCGGCTCAAGTGTGGCGAGGCCATCAACAGGTAGTCGATGGAAACCTGTACCAAAGTATACTTTAGCTGTGGCAGGAAGAGTCMGCGTAGCCGAGTCGGCCATAGTGACCATTATTTGGTTGTCAATGTTTACGTCTGTACCAAAGAAGGATTGTACATCGAAGCCTTTTTGTTGCTTCACTTCCTCAGAGTCAGCTGTCCCAGTGAGCGTGATAGCGGCATCATCGCCCTCAATTGTAAAGCCATCTGCCAGTAATGCCGTTAGTCCATCTAAATCGTCGAACCAGCTAATGCTACTGACATCACCATGACTTATAAATTCGTCAGCAGTTGCCGAGAAGCTAAAAGCTTCTGTGACAACAGGCGGTTCTTCCTCCATTGGCATTGCTTCTGTGACAGCAGCGGTCTCTGTCACTGGCGTACAACAAGCGTTGCTTGGCCCTTTGCCTGTCATAAACATCCAAAGCAAGATTGCGGCAAGTAATAACGCAATAATCCAACTCCAGCGAGAATAACGCGATTGATTGCTATGCATAGTTTGTCACCCTCTAATTATTTTTTAATACCGCCAGAAAGATCATCTTGTAATTTCTTAAGCTCTTTCCATTTGTTATTTGAAGCAAGTTTAGCTTGTTTCGCCCAAGTGCTAGGGTTTGCAATACGGTAGCGAGCGCCACCTTTATCTAATATTGWACGCATTTGAGGCRCCGTTGCGGTTGCTACTTTAGCAAACGTTTTGAGGCCGCCGTCTTTTAATAAGGTATTAATTTTTGGGCCGACGCCTTCAATAACGGTTAAGTCATCAGCGYTTTTAATTGAGATGCCTGCCGCTTTAGCGGCTGCTACATCAATGGCAACTTTTTTAACGGCTGCTTTTGCTTTAGGCGCCGCTTTCTTGGCGGGTGCTTTTTTTGGTTTTGCTGCAGCCTTTTTAACAGGTGCTGCTTTCTTAGCTGGCACTGCGGCTTTCATGACAGGCGCTGTTGCTGCTGGTGTCGGCGCTGCTTTAGCGGCTGGCGCGGGAGGAGGGCTAGTGACAGTCTCTTTCGTTTTGCTTTTGCAACATTTGCACAGCAGGTAGTTTAGAAACCAACCTATTAGTGCGCCCAGTAATAACCACCAAAAACAACATCCTAAAGAACTCATTTTTACTCCCCAATAAAATGAAAAACAGTCTGAAAATATTCAGTATTTAATATTACAAGAATAGCACTATCACCGCCTTTTAATAGTACGTCAAGTCCCTATTTGGGTTTGCAGAAGCGATACGTAATGAATTAGCCAATATTAATGGTTAATGTGCTGATGTGTCAGGTGACCGTTTAATAATGTATACATTACTTGACCGGTAACTTCCATATTTAAGAAAGGCGTATTTTTGCCTTGGCTTTTGAGGTTGCTAGCCATCACTGTCCAGGTGGCTTCAGCGTTAAAGATAGCCACATCAGCATTGGCACCAAKAGAAAGGTGGCCACTACTAATGCCTAGAATATTGGCAGGCTGGATGGTGATTCTTGAAATTGCTTCRCTCAATGCCGTTTTGTTATTACTTGCCCATTTTAGCGTTAGTGGTAATAGCAATTCCAATCCAGTTGCACCAGCTTCCGCCTCTGCAAAAGGAACTAATTTGGCATCATCGTCTACTGGTGCATGATCAGAGCAGATGACATCAATGACACCTTCTTTTACCCCTTGGCACAACGCGTCTCTATCTCTGTTTGTGCGTAATGGCGGTTTAAGGTGGGCTTGTGTGTTGAAGTAGCCAATATCATGTTCCGTTAAATGCAAATGGTTGGCGCTAACATCCGCTGTAATCGCAACACCATTCTTTTTAGCTTCTTTGATGAGTGCTACACCTTCGGCGGTCGAGATGCGGCAAAAGTGTATTTTTGTTTTTGTCTCTGCAGCGATGCGTAAAATAGTCGCTATTCTGAGCGATTCTGCCGCACTAGGGATTCCTTGTAGGCCGAGCCGTCCAGCGACTTCACCATCATGCGCAACACCATCTTGAGCAAGGAATGGCTCTTCTGGTCTTAAAAAGATTGTGTACCCAAAGGTGGCTGCGTATTCGAAAGCACGCCATAACACTTGCGTATCAATAATCGGTTCATCTGCTTGCGTGAATCCGGCGCAGCCGGCTTCAGTTAGCTCACACATTTCGGTTAATGTTTTGCCTTCGAGTTTTTGCGTTAATGCGCCAAGTGGATATATTCGGGCTAAATTGTGTTTTCTAGCGCGGTGCTTTAGCATTTCTACTAAGCCTGGCTCATCTAGTACAGGGTCTGTGTCGGGAGGACATGCTAGGCTGGTAACGCCGCCGGCRGCTGCGGCATGCAGTTCGCTTTCGAGCGTRGCCTTGTATTCATCRCCWGGTTCRCGTAATCGYGCGCTTAAATCAACAAAGCCTGGTGYRACGATTAAGCCYGYKGCATCTATCGTTTGGTTGGCAGAAAATCCTTTTGGCGCTTTGCCTATGCCTGCCACTTCCCCTGCAACAATATAGAGATCTTGTTTCGCATCTACTTTGTTTTTTGGGTCGATGATATGCCCGTTTTTGATATGTATTTTCATGCTGATCCCCCTGCAAGAATCGCCATCGTTGCCATCCTTATCGCGATGCCATAAGTCACTTGCGGTAAGATAACCGCCTGTTCGCCATCAGCAACACGTGAGTCAATTTCTACACCTCTGTTCATCGGGCCTGGGTGCATCACAATCGCATCCGGTTTTGCAAAAGCCAGCTTTTCAGGTGTCAGTCCGTAGGTTTTAAAATATTCTTGTGGGCTTGGCAGCATGGCGCCACTCATGCGTTCACTTTGTAAACGTAGCATCATCACAACATCCACATCTTTAAGTCCAGTTTTCATATCATGAAATACATGTACACCTAGTTTTTCAACTTCATTTGGTAGCAAAGTTTTGGGCGCTATCACGCGAACTTCTGGCACGCCAAGCGTTGTCAGAGCATGTATTTCACTGCGYGCTACACGTGAGTGCAGGACATCTCCCACGAYGGCAATACGTAGGTTATGCATATCTGGTTTGTAGCGGCGTATGGTAAATACRTCAAGCAACCCTTGTGTGGGATGCGAATGACGGCCATCTCCTGCATTTATTATGCTGATGCCTTCTGGCACGTGTTGTGCGATTAAGTGTGCGGCACCACTTTGCCCATGTCTCACCACGAACATATCCGTATGCATTGCAATCAGGTTGTTCACCGTATCTAAAATCGCTTCGCCTTTAGATTGTGATGAAGTATTGACGTTGAGGTTAATGACGTCTGCAGATAAGCGCTTRGCGGCAATTTCAAAAGTAGTCCGTGTTCGYGTRCTRTTCTCAAAAAAGATATTGCAAACTGTTTTCCCTCGTAATAAAGGTACTTTTTTTACATCACGCTCTGCGACACCTACGAATGATTCGGCAGTGTCGAGAATTTGCAGTAACACCTTTTTAGGCAAACCTTCTATGCTCAAAAGGTGCTTGAGTTTGCCATCGCTAGTCAGTTGCGGGTTATACATGGTTCTTATCCTGATTGTTTTTTAAAGCAAGATTTAGCTTGCCTTGCGAAGTTTGYGAAAGTTGAAAACGTTGATCAGGTGTGATGAAAAGGTCTGCYCCTACAATTTGTGGGTTAATTGGCAATTGCGCGCCACCGCGATTTATTAATACTGCCAAGATAACGCTTGCAGGGCGACCAAAATCAAATAATTCGTTGATGGCTGCACGCGTGGTGCGGCCAGTGTAAAAAATATCGTCGATTAAAATAATATGCTTGCCTTGCACATCAAATGGGATGTTGGYTGGCTGAGGTTCRTTTTTTAAGCCACGCTGCGCAAAATCATCTCGATATAGTGCCGCATCTAATGTGCCATGAGGGATTTCTTGATTTATATTAGCAAGCACCCGTTCCATTACCCAAACGCCACCACTATGAATGCCTACAATGGCTGTGTTGGGTTGTATCAGCGCCGTAATTTTGTCTGTGATTTCGCTCAGTAAAGTTTCAGGATTWGGTAATTGCATCGTTTATGTTGTCTGACTATTGTCAAAGTAAGATTGTAATATGACTTGCGCCGCTACTGCATCAATGATTGCTTTTTGTTCGCGGGCGTTTATGCCTGCACTTGATAATTGCTGCGAAGCTTCTACCGAGCTTAAGCGTTCATCCATCATCATAATAGGGATGTTAAAACGACCTTCTAGTCGCTGTGCAAACTTTTTCGCTAGCTGGGTTAATWGGTGTGCCGTACCATCTAAGTATGTTGGCAATCCAACAATCAATAGCTTTGGCTGCCACTCCGTGAGTAATTTGGCGATTTCGGCAAAGCGTGTGTCATTCACTTCCGTTTCTATTGTCGTTAATGCATGCGCACTTTTTAACATCGTTTCGCCAACTGCCACGCCAATACGTTTCTCTCCAAAATCAAAGGCTAGCACTGTTCCCCTGATGTCTGGGTAGCTACGTTCAAGAATGGGTAAATGACTTTGGGTTAACATATTAAGCATGTCCCGCTACATCAGATAAGTTGCTTAAGTTAAGCCCCATCATGCTCATGGCTAGGTTGAATCTGTTGCTGATAGGTTCGTCGAAAATAATTTGATGCAATGCTTTGTCTTGCGTTGTCTCTAGGTTTAGCCATGCATTAAGCCCCATTTCTTCTTCAAGCTGACCGGCTGACCAGCCTGCATAACCTAAAGCGACTAATATTTTTTCGGGGGCTTGATTGTTCGCTGCTGCTTCTAGAATATCTCTTGAGGTCGTGAGTGCGATGGCCTCATTAATCAAGATTGTTGCATCGTATTCTTGGTCTGGTACATGGAGTACGAAGCCGCGATCTTGTTGTACGGGACCACCTTCATAAATAGTATCACTCAGAAATTGTGATGGTTGCGGGTCTAGTTTGATTTGCGCAAGTAAGTCGGCAATATTGTGTTCAGAGGGTCTGTTGAGGATGATACCCATGGCACCATCTTCGTTATGAGTACAGATAAAGGTGATTGTTTGAGAAAAACGTGGGTCAGTCATGCTAGGCATTGCAATGAGGAACTGACCTGTAAGATTTAAATTTTCCAATGTTTCCAGTTTAACACATTTTCAGTAAATGACGGTTGCAATAAACCAAGCCCAATCAGGGTGTTAAGTTTGCTGCTTGTTATTTTTGTGGCTCAAGATAGCCTGTAATTTCTAGTCCAAAGCCATCCATGCTTGGCATTTTGCGAGGTGTCGCCATTAACTTCATCTTTTTGACGCCGACATCTAGCAAAATTTGTGACCCTATGCCATAAGTTCTTAACTCATGGTTGTAGAGAATGGGCTCATCTGCATTTTGAATGCGTTCAATTAAATCGGTATCAGATTCGCTGTGGTAAAGCAGTACCATCACACCACATTCTGCATTTGCGATTGCTTGCATAGCATTGAGTGTGCTCCAGCTGTGGGCACGACTGCTACTATCAAGCAAATCAAACACCGAAAGAGGCTCATGTACTCGGACGAGTGTTTCACCATTTTCTGTTGGTTCGCCTTTGATAATCACTAAGTGGGTTTCTTTGGAAATTTTGTCACGGTAAGCGATTAACTTCATTTGACCATAGGGAGTATTGATTTGTCGTTCTACTGCCCGTTCGACAAGTTTTTCATTTTGACTACGGTAGTGAATTAAATCGGCGATAGTGCCAATTTTAATTTGATGATGTGCTGCAATCTCCAGCAAGTTAGGTAGACGCGCCATTTCACCATCGTCTTTGAGAATTTCGCAAATAACACTCGACGGGTCTAAACCGGCTAGCGCAGCCAAATCAGAGCCTGCCTCAGTATGCCCTGCGCGAACTAGCACGCCTCCGTTCATTGCTTTGAGTGGAAACACGTGTCCTGGGCTRACAATRCTTTTAGCATYGGCGTCTTTAGCCACKGCKGCTTGAATGGTGGTGGCACGGTCGGCRGCAGAAATGCCCGTAGTCACACCACTTGAGGCTTCAATTGAGACAGTGAAGTTAGTCCCTAAGCGCGTGCCGTTATTATCGACCATTGGAGGAAGGTTTAATTGCTTGCACCGAGCTTCGGCAAGCGTTAAGCAAATTAATCCGCGCCCATATTTTGCCATGAAGTTAACATTCTCAGCAGTGGCGAATTCAGCTGCAATAACAAAGTCGCCCTCATTTTCGCGGTTTTCGTCATCGACTAAAATGACCATCTTTCCGTTTTTAATATCGGTAATAATTTCTGAGATGGGACTAATCTGATTCTGCGACATTTATATGCTTTCGTTGGCCCACTGCTGCATTCTTTCAACATAGCGGGCAATTTGATCTATTTCTAAATTCACTTGGCTACCCACTTTGAGTGCGCCTAGCGTGGTTTTTTCTAATGTGTGAGGAATGATGTTAATGGTGAACGTGTCTTTTTCTACCGTATTGATGGTTAAACTCACTCCATTAATGCAAATAGACCCTTTGCGAGCAATGTATTTTGAGAKGGCATGAGGCGCACTAACAGCCAACAACCAACAATCATTGACGGGTTCAAATTGTACAACTTTGCCAACACCATCAACATGACCACTGACCAAATGCCCGCCGAGTCTGTCATCAAGGCGTAATGCTTTTTCTAAATTGACACGGCCATTTTGGTCTAGACTCACGGTGACATTAAGTGTTTCTTGAGACACATCCGCTTTGAAACTGCCGTGACTAAGGTGGGTTGCTGTTAGGCAARCACCATTAACGGCAATGCTGTCACCTTCTTTTACGTCAGAAAGGTCTAGCTGGCCAGCATCAATGCTGATTTGAACATCGCCTGTTGAAGCTTGAACGGCCTCAATTTGACCAATTGCTTGAATAATACCCGTAAACATTCCATTATTTTAACAGTTGTTTTTGACTTTTATTCAAGTATTCAATTGTAGAAAATTTGATTAAGATGGAAAGTGGTACGTAAATTGCATTATTTAATCCATGAAGATTAATTTGAAAGCTAAAGCAATATGTTCGGCAGTGTAATACATACAGTTCAGAAGGYATTTAAACATGACGATCCAAGTCAGGATCTTGATTGGCTTGACACRCTGGCGGGCATGACCGATTTGGATTCTTTAATTGCGATTAAAGACCAGTTATCTAAGATTGATTTCTTTTATCCTGAACACTTGGRCGATAAGATTGAATTGGTAATGGAAGTTGATGAGGAATCATATAGAAAAGTGAAGCGAGTAACACATAACTATTTGATTAGATTGAAAAATGACAAACAATTAAAAAGCGACACGCAATTGGTAGTGTATGAGTATCAACGGCAATTATATGCATCGTATTCGCAAATATTAGATGCGTATAAGGCACAAGTTAAAGTGAAGCTTAGCCCTGAGAAAATCAATCTGCTTTTAGCGCGCTATTTAAATGCAGCATTTATGATGTCGAAATGGCGCTATTTCGATGACCAGTCAGCGCCATTTGGTGTTTGGGACAATGTTCATAAAATCATCAGAATTGCTGAAGATTTGTCAGTGATGAATACAAATTTGTTCTTATATAACTTCCAGATTAAAGAAACCAGTATTGCCACTATATTAAAACGTGGCTTTATGGTCGATACATTGCACAAAGGAAATTATAGTCAGCTAGAAATTGAGCTTACCGATCGAATACTAAAAATATGGTCGACGAACCCATTGGTCGTGAACACTTTTAAGCCAAACCGCTATCATTTTTTTATTCAGCTTGAAGATGGAAARGGACCGGAAAGATTGCGAATACAGGAAAGGTTTGCCAATTGCCGCTATTGGAAAACAACACGGTTAATCGATTTGATGGAAGCGTACTTATGTGCGGTAGACATGCAAAAGCCAATAAGAGAGTTTGGTTTAGAAAAAGTGGCACGTGCCGCAGTTGTTGTGAAATTATTAAAAAAATTAAGAATAGATTGGTGTGTAGAAGGGTATTCACGCCAACGTAGGCACGAGGAGCGAGATCAAAAAAACAATCTAATCAATGTGAGTCATGGCATYAGAGAAATTCACCATCGATTAATNNGGATNRTTSAMKYKYMAYAAAAAGAAAAAGAGATGGACCGAGATGGGTTTACTTTTGAGTTGAAAGTGGCAACACATGATGTCAACCAACGGTCTTCAGTCAAGCAAACAGGTGATGTGCTAGGGAATGAAAATTGGTGGATGGTCGATGAAAGCAAGGGTGGTTTTGCGGTTGATTTTGGTCAAGAGCCTACGGATTGGGCCGACATTGGATTGCTAGTTGGGTATACCGAAATGGGCTATAAAAATACTTTTAATATTGCAGAAATTAAAAGTGTCAGAAAGCTTGCTAATGGCACATATAGAGCTGGATTTAAGAAGGTTTCTCATAATACAGCGGCGATACAGGTATCACGAGTTGAGAAAAAAGATTTTTCACAACCAGTAGACGGGTTTTATTTGGATGATGGGCAGGAAAACCTCAGTTATTC
>NVTX01000067.1 GCA_002401735.1 Methylophilaceae bacterium
ACGTAGCACAGGGTCGGTTACAACGACAAAGCGCCAGTTTTGTATGTTAAAGGCGGTAGGCGACAACATTGCAAGCGACATGAGCTTTGCAATTTCTTGGTCTGTCATCCGGTGATCAGGATCGTAAGCTTTAATAGAACGACGTTCTACAATGGCCTCTGTAACATTCATATTTCTGCTTTCTGATAATTAATATCAATAATTTCTAACTGTAGAACACCCGCTGGCCGTTTCCAGCTAACGCTATCGCCAACTTTTTGCCCAATCAGTGCTTTGGCAATAGGGGAAACATAGCTCACCTTATGGTGTGCAATATCGGCTTCATCTTCACCTACAATGTGAAACTGTAGTATGTTGCCTTCTTCGTCCTCTACTTTTACCGTTGCACCAAACAATACTGTGCTTTTGTTTTGATTGGCAGGATCAACTAAAATTGCATGTTCTAACCTAGCGGATAAATAGCGCAAATCACGATCAGTAACAGCCAGCTTTTGTTTAGCTAATTCGTCATCTTTGATAGCTACTAGCGTAGCCCGTTCTTTATCTAGCCCGCTGGCTTCACTTTCTAATTGCCTCAGCCCTTCAGGCGTTACATAGTTGGGGTGCAGGCTGACCAAGCGTTCAGGTAAGTCTGTTCCCGCATGTTCTAAGTCATCCTCTTTAATAAAGCCTCTACTCATTGGAATGGGCGCTTATTACCAAGACTTTTCTTATTTATAAACATATGCTTAATGGATTAAGTTTGCTAGCGCAATCAGCCTTTCTCGTTTTATTGCATAAAATAAAACCTTGCCTACTACTTTAGCGCGCTCATTCTACCATTTGTACTACTACTCTACCAAAAAATGGTAAGCAAATTGTTACATCATTATGTGTTGTCATTAGGCGGTATGTAACAATAAGCCTCTACTCCCACTCAATAGTCGCAGGGGGTTTGCCTGAGACATCGTATACAACGCGGTTAATCCCTCTTACTTCATTAATAATGCGGTTAGAGACTTTGCCTAATAAGCTGTATGGCAATTCTGCCCACGTTGCCGTCATAAAGTCACTGGTGACAACGGCCCGTAATGCAACGACATATTCATACGTTCGTCCATCACCCATCACCCCGACAGATTTCACTGGTAAAAACACAGTGAACGCTTGGCTTGTTAGATCGTACCAAGATTTACCTGTTTTTTCGTCAATCGTATTGTGAAGCTCTTCCATGAAGATGGCATCTGCACGCTGTAATAATAGCGCAAAATCTCGTTTTACTTCCCCTAGAATACGCACGCCTAAGCCTGGCCCTGGGAAAGGGTGGCGATAGACCATGTCGCGTGGTAGGCCTAGGGCCACACCAAGTTGGCGCACTTCGTCTTTAAACAAATCGCGCAATGGTTCTAACAGTTTTAAGCCTAGGGTCTCAGGTAAGCCGCCAACATTGTGATGACTCTTAATAGTGACTGCTTTTTTGGATTTAGCACCACCAGATTCAATTACATCAGGGTAGATAGTGCCTTGTGCTAGCCACTTGGCATTAGCACACTTTTTGGCTTCGGCTTGAAATACTGCTACAAACTCACCACCGATAATCTTACGTTTTGCTTCAGGGTCACTAACACCTRTTAGYTTGCCCATGAATTGATCGACAGCATCRACACGAATAACTTTTACATCTAAGCGGCCAGCAAACATCTCCATCACGATGTCGCCTTCATTTAAGCGAAGTAAACCGTGGTCTACAAATACACAAGTCARTTGGTCGCCAATAGCRCGCTGAATTAAGGCTGCAGCGACACTTGAATCCACACCGCCAGATAAGCCTAAAATGACTTCTTCATCACCRACTTGRGYTTTAATTTTGGCGACAGCTTCTTCTATATGATCACCCATCACCCAATCAGGTTTGGCTGCGCAAATTTCTAGTACAAACCGCTCTAGAATCGCTTGCCCTTGCTTGGTGTGGGTTACTTCTGGATGAAACTGCACCGCATAGAATTTTCTATCCTCATCTGCCATGGCGGCAATCGGTGTTGTGTCATTGCTTGCAATCACTTTGAAACCAGGCGGCAAGTCGGTTACCTTGTCGCCATGGCTCATCCATATATCTAATAAACCATGCCCTTCAGCATTGGTTTCATCTTGAATATCACGGAATARGGCAGAGTGACCTCTTGCGCGAATTTGCGCATAACCAAATTCACGCATGGTACCAGCTTCTACTTGGCCACCTAACTGTTGCGCCATGGTTTGCATGCCATAACAGATGCCTAATACGGGAATGCCTAGCTCGAACACGRTTTGTGGYGCGGTATCTGTTTCTTCTTCATACACACTGGCATGACTACCAGAAAGAATGATGCCGTCAGCACCAAAGTCGCGCACAAAGGCTTCCGATACATCGCATGGGTGTATCTCACAGTAGACATGCGCCTCGCGCACGCGTCTTGCAATGAGTTGGGTGACTTGAGAGCCGAAATCTAGGATAAGGATTTTTGAGTGSGTCATGTATGTAATGCCATTAAAGTTTTGGGCAAACGATTTAGCCAATGCATGTAGCTAAGGCTAAAGTGTTTACTCAAATAAATTGTGATGATTAGTTAATGCGGTAGTTTGGTGCTTCTTTTGTAATCTGCACATCGTGTACGTGCGATTCACGCATGCCAGCACTGGTTACTTGCACAAAGGCGGCTTTTTCACGCATTTCAGTAATGTTCTTTGCGCCAACATAGCCCATAGAGGCGCGTAAGCCCCCCATTAGCTGATGAATCACGGCAATAACGCTGCCTTTGTAAGGAACGCGGCCTTCAATGCCTTCAGGGACTAATTTGTCAGGATTGCCATTATTGTCTTGGAAGTAACGATCGCTAGAGCCTTTTTTCATGGCGCCAATAGAACCCATGCCGCGGTAAGATTTATACGAACGACCTTGGTAAAGTTCGACTTCACCGGGTGCTTCTTCTGTGCCGGCAAACATGCCACCTAGCATCACGCTATATGCGCCAGCTGCGATGGCTTWCGAAATGTCGCCAGAGAAGCGAATGCCGCCAYCAGCAATAAATGGGACACCTGTCCCACGTAAAGCTTCTTCTACATTCGCAATTGCAGTGATTTGTGGAACGCCAACACCCGCCACAATACGGGTGGTACAGATTGAGCCAGGGCCAATGCCCACTTTAACGCAGTCAGCACCAAAATCAATTAAAGCCTTGGCTGCATCTGCAGTGGCAATATTGCCACCAATAACTTCAATGTGAGGGAAGTTTTTCTTAACCCAAGCAACACGATCCAACACGCCTTGAGAGTGTCCATGTGCCGTATCAACGACAATCACGTCAACACCTGCATTAGCCAGTGCGGTCACACGTTCTTCCGTATCTTCGCCTACGCCGACAGCAGCGCCAACTTGTAAACTGCCTTGGCTATCTTTACTAGCGTTGGGATGGTCGCTAGATTTTTGAATATCTTTAACGGTGATTAAGCCTTTTAATGTATCGCTATCATCAATAACCAATACACGTTCTAAACGATGTTGATGCAGTAAATGAATGGCTTCTTCACGTGGTGCACCTTCTTTAATAGTCACCAAGCGGTCACGTGGGGTCATAATATTTTGAATCGGCTGGTCTAGATTCGTCTCGAAGCGTAAGTCACGGTTTGTCACTATGCCAACAATTTTGTCATTATCAACAACTGGTAACCCAGAAATTTTATGTAACTGTGTTAGTTCCAGCACGTCGCGTACTGTCATRTGGCTTTGTATGGTCACTGGGTCATTCACAATGCCAGAYTCAAAACGCTTTACGCGGGAAACATGCGCGGCTTGCTTAATYGGCGTCATGTTCTTATGAATAATYCCTAGTCCACCYTCTTGCGCAAGTGCAATGGCAAAGGGCGCTTCCGTGACAGTATCCATCGCTGCGGATGAAAGCGGGATGTTTAGTTTGATTTTACGAGTAAATTGAGTGCTTAAGTCGACTTCGCGCGGCATGACAACCGAATGCGCGGGAACTAATAAAACATCATCAAAGGTGAGAGCTTGTTGCAGCAAACGCATGAGTAATCCTTTATTTCCAAAACGCGATTATACAGAAATGTTTGCTAAGCTGCGAGCGTATCCTTAAAGGGAGAGGTGATTGTTTTACAACAGGTCAACTTAAAGCATCCTTCCAACGTTTATTTATATTGTCAAAATGGTTGGGCTTGCTGTAATCTAGCTAGGTAAAAGTAGCTRGCAACGAATTAAATAAAGGGTTCCTGATGAAAGTGCAACAGATATTGTATACAGTGTGTGTAATCGCATTGGCGTTACCAATGGTGACGAATGCTGCGATTTATAAATGGAAAGATAAAARTGGGGTGACACGTTATTCTGATACGCCACCGCCTGCGRACGTAAAAGTCGATACGATCAGTAAAACGGGCGCAGCTAAACCCGTTCCACCAGTCGCAACAAAAAGGGCTTCACCCGTAGGCGAGGGTGAGCGTGTTAAGCCAAGAGGGTTTAAAGAGCCAGCGTTTGAAAAAGAGGCCAATGCCGCTAAGGAAGCAGCAAGCATAAAAGCAAAAAAGGAAGMAGCTGAAAGAAAGAATGCGCTTGCAAATGCAGAGCGCGCCAAGCTTGATGCGAAAAACTGTCTAGCAGCTAAGGCGAACTATCAATCTTATGCGCAAGGTGGCCGTATTTTTAAAATGGATGAAAATGGCGAGCGTGTATATATGGATGATGCTGGGTTAGAATCTGGGAAGGCGCAAGCACAAGCTGAAATTAGTAAGTATTGTAAGTAATAGATAGGCCCACAGTCACGTGGCAGGCGGTGCAACCCCACCGCCTTTTTTCATAGCTTTTCCATCTGCAGCACGTTGTTTCCTTACGGCTTTTGGGTCTGCAATCAGCGCGCGATAAATTTCAACACGGTCTAAATGGCGCAGCTTAGTGTCTAATGTCTTGCGTATACCAAAAATGCCTATTTGATTCTTTTCTAAATCAATTTCAGGAAACTTGGCCATAATCCCCGATGTTTTAATGGCCTCTTCAGCTGTGGTTTCAGGCGCAACTTGTACKGGAATAATTAATTGYTGCTGGGGTAAGGCAAAAGCCACTTCYACCGTAATATGATCAYTGCTGGTCAAGTTAAATCCTTTTTGGACGTATAAATTTTGTCTGCTTGTGCAACAAACTCATCTACAAAAGTCGCTGCTATATGGTTAAACACAGGTGCTATTAGTTTTTCTAGCAAATTATTTGCAAATTCGTAAGTCAGTCTAAACTCAATTTTACAGGCATCTGATCTTAATTCAATAAAATGCCAATCTCCCGTCAGATGTTTAAACGGCCCATCTTCAAGGGCAATATCCATACGGGTAGGGAACACCTTGGTGTTGGTTGTCGTAAAGTGCTGCTTAATGCCATGGTAGTTAATGTGCAAAGTCGCACTGGTCGTTGTTTCATTACGTGTAAGTAAATCGACACCGCCACACCAAGGTAAAAATTTTGGATAATTCTCTACTGTATCGATTAAAGTAAACATCTCTGCCGCTGAGTGCGGGACTAAAACCGTTTTTTCTACYTTATTCATTTAAGCCTATCTATTTAAACTAGCGTAAAATGCTAATTTTAAGCTATTAGTGTTAAGTCATGAGCATTGCCCAAAATAAAAAAGCATTTTTTGATTACTTTATTGAAGATAAATACGAAGCTGGCATCGTCCTAGAAGGTTGGGAAGTCAAAGCCATTCGCGATAAGCGCGTGAATATAAAAGAAGCCTACGTGGTCATTATGCGTGGCGAAATCTTTTTAATCGGTTGCCATGTCACGCCGTTAGGCATGGCATCTACCCATGTGAAGCCAGATAACACAAGAACGCGTAAGTTATTGTTACATAGTGAAGAAATTTCCAAGTTAATCGGTAAGGTCGAGCGAGCAGGCTATACCTTAGTGCCTTTAGATTTGCACTACAGTAAAGGCCGCATTAAAGCGACCATTGGCTTAGGCAAAGGTAAAAAGCAACACGATAAGCGYGAAACAGAAAAAGCAAAAGATTGGGAACGYGATARAGCRCGTATTATGCGCGCGCATAATAAGTAGCGTTGATTTAGGTGACGTTAATTAAGATAGTATTAATTTRAATAGCATTAATTCAAACAGCTTATTTAGTTAGCAACTAGTTTCTTCAGTACAGCGGGCAGCTGCTGCGGCAAGTCTTCTGCAATCAGCCCAAGCCCAATATTGTTAGCAGCCTCGGCATGTATCCAAACTGCTGCTGCAGAAGCTTCAAATGCAGGCATGCCCTGTGCAATCAATCCAGCAATCATCCCTGCAAGCACATCGCCAGAGCCACCAGTCGCCAATGTGGGTGGTGCATTGTTGTTGATAATGGTGTTGCCATCTGGCGCGGCAATCACCGTTTCACTGCCTTTTAATACAATAATCGCACCGCATTGCTTCGCAGCGTTTTGTGCGCTTAATACGTGGTCATCAGATAATTCAAAAAGCCGTTTAAATTCACCCACATGTGGGGTCAGCACACAGTTTT
This sequence comes from Methylophilaceae bacterium, assembly GCA_002401735.1. Taxonomy (GTDB): domain Bacteria; phylum Pseudomonadota; class Gammaproteobacteria; order Burkholderiales; family Methylophilaceae. The sequence goes on from NVTX01000067.1 coordinate 6,522, forward strand.
GGTGAAYCTGATTGAAAAAAGACGCYGTGTCATTTTGAAAYRCYGATATRGCRTCGGCATCTAGCACCAATGGCTTKGYGGTRYTTAATAAGGCAAGCGTCTGGTCGCGCGTATCATCRCTMACGCCAGCCCCCGGCCCAATTAACAAACAACGAATRCGTGGGTCYGAYATSGTCTGRTTAAACGTGGCAATATCACCAAAGGGCCGCACCATAATGCTAGTGAGTGAAGCCGCATAAATGGGAAAGGCAATTTCTGGTACCAGCAGGGTAGTTAGGCCRCTCCCAATACGGGCAGCMGCGTATGCAGATAGCCGTGAAGCCCCAGTCAACGGATAACCGCCCACAATCAGCGTATGCCCGCGCGTATACTTATTGCTGGCCGCATCTAATATTGGCAGGCAAYYTCGCCAAAGCTTAGGGTGRTTCTCAACAGTATTGGGATTACGYTTTTTAACCATAAAGACATTTTAGAGCTAAATAGCTGAAGATTCTAATATCAAAGGGTTTCAAGCAGATTTAAGCGTATAATGTGGGCTTGAATGAACTTTGCAAGTTGCATTCAATCTATAGTAATACATGCAACACATTGGGGCTGACTTGGTTTCGACGTGGGTTACAAAGCATGCAGGGCATACCGAGGGTTTCAGGTTTCCTCGTAAATCCATCTGGAAAAAGTTATAGTCGCAAACGACGAAACTTACTCTTTAGCAGCTTAGGCCGCTAAACGTTGCACTGGGGTTTTCCTCGCCCAGGCTAGGTAACTAGCATGTAACGTCATATAGAGGGAATCGCATTATATTGGGTYACTTAATATATTGTTAAACTAAGGTGACTCGCAGTATTCTCGCTTGCTCGTTGGTGGGGGTGCCGTTAAATTTAAACAACACAGCTAAGTATGTAGAACTGTCTGTGGAGGACTTGCGGACGCGGGTTCGATTCCCGCCTGCTCCACCAAMACAARCAAWWWRGCCACCTTTYKAGGTGGCYTTTTTGTTGTCNTAAANYCRTCTTAYAYARTCCANWATANTACTTAWATTTWWWTAAWTATCATRWWGTTATGATTTGTATACCAAGTTTTTGAAGAGCTGTTTTGTATCTATTGCCATCCTATACCGTCTATTGACATCTATACATAAAGTGTATAACTTGATGTATAACTTTGTTATACACAAAAGGTGTTATACATATGGCGCTTGCAGATGTTAAATTGCGCAATGCTAAAAAAGCCGAAAAAGACTACTCAATAACGGATGAACGGGGCTTGTCTATTCTTATCGCTAAAAAGGGTGGTAAGTGGTGGCGTTTTAGATATACCTATTTAGGCAAGGCTAAGTTAATGTCGCTAGGCACTTATCCTGAAGTGTCTTTAGTGGAAGCAAGGCAAAGGCGGGATGACGCTAGAAAATTACTCGCCCAGAATCCATCCGTAGACCCTAGCCAAGTTAAAAAGTCTCAAAAGCAAGCCATGTTCACTAATCAAGAAAATAGCTTTGAGTTGGTAGCGCGAGAATGGGCTGAATCTCACTTTGTGAATAAATCCAAATCACATAAAGAGCGAACACTTAGACGCTTAGAAGTTTATATTTTCCCATGGATCGGTAGAAAGCCGATATCAGACATAACGCCACCAGAAGTATTAAATGCGGTTAAGAAGCCTCGAAGCCAAAATAAGTTAGAGACAGCACACAGAGCATTGCAAGCTACAGGCCAGGTATTTAGATATGCAGTGCAAAATGGTAAGGCAATAAGAGATGTAACAGCTGATTTAAAAGGAGCATTGCCACCTGCTTCTGTAAAACACATGGCATCACTAACTGAACCTCAAGAAGTTGCTGAACTCCTGAGGGCCATAGATGGATTTCAAGGCACCTTTACAGTTGAGTGTGCCCTGAGGCTTGCACCCTTGGTGTTTGTGCGTCCTGGTGAGCTTAGAAGGGCTAAGTGGGCAGATATAGACATAGATGCTGGTGAGTGGAGTTACTTGGTGAGCAAAACTAAGACAGAGCATATTGTGCCGCTATCAACTCAAGCAATTAAGATACTTAAAGATATACATCCTTTAAGTGGGCATCGAGAGTTTGTTTTTCAAGGAGGGCATGACCCTAAAAAGCCGATGAGCGAAGCTGCAATTAATGCAAGCCTAAAGCGTATGGGTTATGACACACAAACACAAATAACTGGCCACGGCTTTCGGGCTATGGCTAGAACTATCTTGCATGAGCGTCTAAATATAGACCCGCATATCATTGAACATCAACTAGCACATGCGGTTCCTGATAACTTGGGAGGTGCATACAATCGGACTAAGTTTTTAGACCAACGAAAGGCAATGATGCAGCAATGGGCTGATTACTTAGATGAGTTAAAAGCTGGAGCAAAAATTATTTCTATGGGGAAAATAGTGTAATGACGTATGTCGTTGAAACATATGATGCGTTCGACGCACCTCCTGAGCGAAGGCACCTGGTTGTCGGTCGTTTTAACACTACAGATAAAGCACTAAAGTGCGCAAAAAACGTAGTTGATAGCTATTTACGTAATGAGCTTTCAAAAGGAAAAAGCCTAGCTGAAGCCGGAATGATGTTTTCTTGTCATGGAGAAATCCCAATGATATTCGGCGAACCAGAAATTGACTTTAACGCATTTGATTACGCTGATGCAAGAACAAGTCAGCTGTCTTTGGAGAAGCAAATTCAAAACTTAGCTGAGGATGCTGTTGTTACTCCTCTTGAATGTATGCCTCAGAAATTAGATGTATCTAATGTAAAAAACTCTAATTCTGTTGTACTTGGTAAATCTGGAAAGAGGTTGAGGTGTTTTTTTGCTTGGGTCATAGGGGTGGTAATTTTCTTGGTTCTTGGTTTGGCGCTAAGGTTTGTGGGGGAACAAATAGAAGTGTCTTCCAATATAGATTATGGTGAGTTTTCTGATGTTGTTGGTACTGGGTTGACCAGTTATGGACTTTTTACAATGGTCTTCGCGTTTATGATCGCAGTAAGAGCAGGCATATCAATTTTTAAAGGCAGAGTTGATGGCGGCTATGCTAGGCATGACAATATTCGATTTATCGCTTGCCTTCTTGGTGTTTTGGCGGCGGCTATAGTTGGGGCAATTTTATTTCTAGTATTTCGCGGATTTTCTGGTTGGGTCGCACCTAAGATACATTTTATTCTTGAAGTTTCCTCATGGATTGCAATATGGTTTTTAATAAAGAAATGGAATCGTGATGAATGACATAGCATTAATTATTAAAGCTGCATCATTTGCAGCTAATAAACATAGAAACCAACGAAGAAAAAATGCTGAAGCCTCACCATATATTAATCACCCCTTAAGTCTGGCAAAGGTTTTAACAGAAGACGGCGGAATAACTGATGTAGAAACAATTTGTGCAGCATTGCTTCATGACACAGTTGAAGATACTGATACAACGTCAACAGAGTTAGAGCGTTTGTTTGGTGTAAAAATTTGCGAACTAGTGATGGAAGTTACCGATGATAAAGCTTTACCTAAAACTGAGCGTAAACTTGCACAGATAGCACACGCAGCGCAGATCAGTGACAAAGCTAAACGCGTGAAGCTAGCTGATAAAATCTGTAATTTACGGGATGTTGCCGCAACTCCACCAGCTAACTGGCCATTAGAACGTAAACAAGAATATTTTGATTGGGCAAAGCGTGTGATTGATAACCTGCGTGGTGTAGATGCATTGCTTGAATCTGTTTTTGATACAGTCTACCAATTAAGACC
>NVTX01000068.1 GCA_002401735.1 Methylophilaceae bacterium
TACTTCCATGGCACTCATAGCGCAGTAGCTTTTTATATAATAGTTTTTTCTTAATCTTCCAATCTCTTTTTTAATTCTTCCATATTCAACACCAAGGGTTATTATCTGATACTTATTACTCAATTTACCTTTTTTATTTTCAATATGCGATAAACAGATAACGACCTTACTTTAAGAAACTTTAGGATTTTTTTTAAAATAATTACGATAAAAATATAAGTGATTGTTTTACATAATAAAAATACGTTAAAAAAACTTAAATAATATTTTAAATCTTGGTGAGATAGAGAGAAAAGGGTGTTTTCACCCTCTTATTCAACAGATAAGTTCCACTAATCCAACCTGATAATAGGTTCCAATGTAGTCAGTAATAAACAAGGCTGACAATAGAACAAAAGGACTTCTACGCATTTGCGTATAAGTGTTAATGATCAGGAACCAACATGGCTGAAGGTAGCGATTTAGAGAAAACAGAACAGGCCACGCCTAAGCGTATTGAAAAAGCGCGTCAGGATGGCGATGTACCACGCTCGCGAGAGTTAGGGACTGTGATGCTGCTATTGGCTGCAGGCTTTGGCATACTCATGATGGGTGAGAGTATGAATGCTGCATTAAAAAGATCGCTCAGCTCAGGACTCAGCTTTGATCGTGCAACTGCCTTTGACCCCGCTTATTTGATGGCTAATATAGCCGAGTCGATACTTGACTTACTCATTACATTTGCACCATTTGCATTATTGTTAGTCATCGTTGCAATAGGATCACCAGYSTKTATTGKTGNNRMTRGKTANTTNTMKWRSAAAAGCCCTTGGGCCAAAATTTAGTAAGCTTAATCCAATTAAAGGTGTCGCTAACTTAATCTCTAAAAACTCAGCTATTGAGCTGGTTAAATCTATTTTGAAAGCCATCTTAGTTGGATCCGTTTCTTATATGGTTATTTCTAGTGATATAGATCCAATTTTGTCTTTATCTTCCCTACCAGTGAAAACGAGTATTGGGGAAATCGGCACATTAATGCAGACCGGATTTTTATCTATTGTGAGTGCACTCATTATCATTGCCGCGATTGATGTGCCCTACCAGTTATATCAACATGCTCACAAATTAAAAATGACAAAAGAAGAAATCCGCCAAGAAATGAAAGAATTAGAAGGAAACCCTGAAATTAAAGCGCGGGTACGTCAACAACAACGTGAAATGGCAAAACGTAGAATGATGTCCGAAATCCCTAATGCAGATGTGGTTGTGACCAACCCAACACACTATGCCGTCGCCATTAAATATAAAGACAATGATATGGGAGCACCGATTGTTGTCGCTAAAGGCGCAGATGTCCTAGCGCTTAAGATTCGTGAAATTGCCGCAGAGCATAATATCATGACGCTAGAATCACCTAAGCTTGCACGTGCATTATTTGCACATGCAGAACTTGAAAGTGAAATTCCTGAAGCCTTGTATTCAGCCGTGGCTGAGATATTGGCTTACGTATTTCAAATGCGGATTTTCAACGACCATGGTGGGTTACAACCTGAAGTCCCCTCAACATTACCTGTCCCTGAGGAGCTTGATCCAYATAGTCTATTACCTGCAGCTGATACAGTAGATACAGAGGAATTTGTATCATGAATGACTTTAAATTATTAAATGGATTGGATGGTCGTGCAGTAGCCGGTCCAATCATCATCATCCTCTTGTTATCGATGATGATATTGCCATTGCCTCCAATCGCTTTAGATGTCTTATTTAGTTTTAACATTGCACTCTCTATTTTAGTTTTACTCATTGGCTTACAAACCAAAAAAGCATTAGATTTCATTGCCTTTCCTACGGTGTTGTTAGTCACAACCATGTTGCGGTTAACGCTKAATGTTGCCTCTACTCGTGTCGTACTCACTGAAGGTCATACAGGTCCTGATGCCGCAGGTAAAGTGATTGAATCATTTGCACACTTCTTAATTGGTGGCAATTACACCGTTGGTATTGTGGTGTTTATTATCTTAACCATTATCAATTTCACGGTGGTCACTAAAGGTGCTGGCCGTATTGCAGAAGTGGGTGCACGRTTTACTTTAGATGCAATGCCMGGYAAGCAAATGGCGATTGATGCAGATTTAAATGCCGGCCTCATCGGTGARGAAGAAGCRAAAACTAGACGTGAAGAGGTTAGCCAAGAATCAGAGTTCTACGGTGCAATGGATGGTGCAAGTAAATACGTACGTGGCGATGCCCTRGCYGGCATCATGATTACGATCATCAATGTTATTGGTGGTTTRATTGTTGGTATGGCGCAGCACGATTTAGCTTTTTCTGATGCAGTCAGAAATTACACCTTATTGGCCATTGGTGATGGYTTGGTTGCGCAAATACCTTCACTAATTATTTCAGTTTCWGCTGGTGTYGTCGTRTCTCGTGTCGCCAATGATGAAGACATTGGCGGCCAAATCATTTCACAGCTATTTTCTAATCCTAAAGTGATTTATATCACCGCAGGCATTGTCGCTGGTATGGGTATTATCCCAGGCATGCCTAATACGGCATTCTTAATGCTTGCTGCTGTGTTGGCGGGGACTGGTTACTTTATTGCCCAGCAACAAAAGAAAGTCACAGAAGAGCCTGTTGTAGAAGAAGAAGCACCGGTAGAAACAGAATCTGAAGAGGCCAGTTGGAATGATGTTGTGCCAGTTGACATTATTGGGTTAGAAGTAGGCTATCGCTTAATTCCACTCGTGGATAAAGGCCAAGGTGGTGATTTACTTAAACGCATTAAAGGCCTACGCAAAAAGTTTGCGCAAGAAATTGGCTTYCTTGCACCAACCGTCCATATACGTGACAACTTAGAACTMAAACCGACGGCCTATCGCATTACCCTTAAAGGTGTTGAGATTGCACAAGGCGAATCTAACTATGGTCAATTCCTTGCCATTAACCCAGGTGGTGTCACAGAAGTATTACCTGGCCCKGCAACGACGGATCCTGCRTTTGGCTTGCCGGCAGTATGGATAGATGAAGAGGCACGCGRCCAAGCACAAGCRATAGGTTACACCGTWGTTGATKCTGGYACRGTGATTGCCACGCATTTAAACCATATTATTTCTTTACATGCAGCAGAACTATTAGGGCGTGAAGAAGTGCAATTGTTAATCGATCATATTAGTAAAGATTCACCAAAACTAGTAGAAGACTTAACCCCTAAACTGTTGCCACTTTCTGCCGTACAAAAAGTGTTGCAAAACCTACTATCTGAAGGTGTACACATTCGTGATATGCGCACGATTGTAGAAACACTTTCTGAACATGCGGCTCAAACACAAGATACGGGCGAGTTAACTGCCTTAGTCCGCATACAACTAGGGCGCGCCATTGTGCAACAACTATTTCCTACCGGTAATGAAATCCCAGTTGTCGCATTGGATAACAGTCTTGAAAAACTGCTATTGCAAGCAACGCAATCAGGTAACAATGGCAATGCCGCGATTGAACCTAGCCTAGCTGAAAGTTTATCTAGCCAAGCAGAAGCGGCAGCCGCTCAACAAGAACAAATGGGGGTGTCGCCAGTACTGTTGGTGGCAGCACCACTTAGAGAATCACTTTCAAAATTCTTACGTCGCGCAATCCCGCGCCTTCGTGTGTTATCGCATGAAGAGTTACCTGACACTAAAACAATCAGAGTTACCAACCTTATTGGAGGTCAAGCATGAACATAAAACGCTTTTTCGGTAAAAATTCAAAACTAGCACTTGCACAAGTACGAGAAGCACTTGGTGACGATGCCGTTATTCTATCCAACCGCACCGTTAAAGGTGGCAATGAAATTATGGCCTTTAGCGAAGCAGAGATGAATGCCATCGCCACATCAGAAGACACAGAAGTCACACTGAATGCTGATGTTGTTGAAGACAGCCGAACGTCAACCTTAGAAGATCTATTTAAAAAACGCATGCAAACTGAAAATGCAAGCATCCCGTCGCAATCTAACTTCAATGACGATGTGGTCAGGGAGTCTAGTAACGACATGATTGAGGCGACGTTAGCACAAACAAAAGCGCAAGCAAAAGAAGTCAATACGCAAATCGCAAACATGATGACTGAAATTCGCAACATGCGCACGATCATTGAATCACAACTTGCAGAGATTTCATGGGGGGCGACACAGCAGCGTGAACCCATTAAATCTAAAATATTAGGTGCAATGTTAACCGCAGGTTTCAGCCCTGGTTTATCCAAGCAGCTCGTTGATAACATCCCTAAGAAACAAAGCGAGGCAGACTCTAAAAGATGGGTACAGTCTGTTTTATTAAAAAACCTAGCCACCATGACTAAAGAAGATGAGATGTTAGATAAAGGTGGCATTTACGCCATTGTGGGCCCAACAGGCGTAGGCAAAACAACGACCACAGCTAAGCTTGCAGCACGTTTTGTCATGAAACATGGGACAGAAAATATCGGYTTAATCACAACGGACTCATATCGTATTGGTGGTCATGAACAACTAAGAATTTACGGCAAGATTTTAGGCGTAATGGTGCATAGCGTGAAAGATGARGCGGACTTGAAAATTGCGCTGCGTGAGCTAAAAAACAAACACACCATTCTTATCGATACGGTTGGTGTAAGCCAGCGCGACAAAATGGTATCTGAGCAAATTGCAATGCTTTCTAATAAAAAGCTAAACATCAAAAAACTATTATGTCTTAATGCCACCAGTACAGGTGATACATTGATTGATGTCATTAAAGCTTACAAAGGCCAAGGCTTGACTGGCTGCATCATGACCAAAATTGACGAAGCCATTACACTAGGTAATGTGTTAGATGTCATGATTCGCGAAAAGCTTAAATTATACTATGTCACAAATGGACAACGTGTTCCTGAAGACTTGCATTTGCCGCACAAGCAACAACTAGTACACCGCACATTTAGTCGTGGGACTGCAAAAAATAGCCCATTCCAACTTCCAAAAGAAGATCAACCTTTAGTGGTTGGCAATACCGTGCGCGCAGCTAGTAAAACTAGATTGTTGGAGCTAGATAATGCATAGCAAYCAACATGACCAGGCAGCAGGGTTAAGAGAGATGATGACTGGTCACCAGCCTAAAATTTTTAGCGTGCTTTCTGCAACAACAGAGCAGCACCMGCCTAGGCTTATCTCAAACTTAGCAGCCACTATCAGCAAACAAGATAGTGATGTGCTCGTGGTGCAAGCTGCCAAAGTAGATTTAAACCATTACGGCATTAAAACGTTGCCCGCATTAAGTGAAGTGGCGCTTAATAAAATCAAGATTGAACAATGTGTAAAAAGCTCCAAGTTTGGTTTTTTAACTGCCAAGCTACATAAAAAACAAACGAAAAACAGTAAACCGTATGACGTGTCTGACCCAGCGCTTAATCAAACTTTTGAGAATCTATCTAGTTTGTTTGAAGTTGTTTTGGTTGATGTCACGTTAGATAACAATCATCAATTACCCCTTGAAGTGCTTAACCAGCATGACATTTTAATTCAGCTATCTTGTRACGCAGCATCGATCAAACAAGCTTACATCCTGATTAAAAGGATATATAGCCAAATGGGCAGACGATCGTTCGGCATTATCGTTAGTGATGCCACTGATGCAGAAGCAGCCGCAACATTTAGAAACATCGCGCAAGTGGCTAAAAATTATATGCAGATAGAACTTGAGTTTTTTGGTGCGATCCCAAGTGATAATCACTTGAGTCGCGCGACAAAATTGAATCGTGTCGTCATTGACGCGTTYCCRTTAGCAAAAGCAGCAAAAGCATTTAAAGCACTAGCTCAGCGCCTTAACTATAAACGCCCTCATTCTGTAGAAGCCGAGCTAGCTACCTTCATTTAGGAATTAGATTATGTATACCATGACTGGACAAACCGATAACAAAGACGCACTTTTAGATCAGCACTCAACGCTGGTTAAAAAACTTGCGTACCAGCTTAAGTCCAAGCTACCCCCTAGTGTAGAACTTGATGACTTGATTCAAGCGGGCATGATGGGTTTACTTGATGCAGCGAACAAATATGAAGATGGTCATGGYGCACAATTCGAGACCTAYGCTGCACAGAGAATTCGCGGTTCAATGTTAGATGAACTGAGAAGCTCTGATTGGCTGCCACGTAGCATCAGAAAAAATATGCGAGAGGTRGAAACTTCYATTTCTAAGTTAGAACAACAACTTGGACGCCAACCTARCGAAATTGAAGTGGCYAAAAACCTTTCACTTTCTCTTGAGGATTATTATGACAAACTCAGTCACTGCAGCGGTCACCAACTCGTTTATTACGAAGATTTTCATGATGCAGAAAGCCAAGGCGAACACTTCTTAGATCGCTTTATTAAAGATGAAAGCAACCCCATGCAGGCGTTGCTAGAAAGCGATTTTAARGCAGCCCTTGTTGATGCGATTGAAAATCTACCTGAACGCGAAAGAATGCTGATGGGTTTATATTACGAGCAAGATCTTAACCTCAAAGAAATTGGGGCGATTATGAGCGTTTCAGAATCTCGCGTGTGCCAGCTGCATAGTCAAGCAGTGGGTAGAATACGGGTAACCCTTAAGGAGCAGGCGTGGACTGGGGCAGTCTAGCTGGCATAGCGCTTGCGCTGATAGGCATCCTATTTGGGCAAGCGATAGAAGGCGGAAAAGTTGACTCTCTCTTGCAGCCAGCGGCTTTCTTTATTGTATTCTTTGGTACGGTTGGCGCCGTATTGTTACAAACAAAACCGAAAGCATTTATTTTAGGGATTCGCTTATTGCGGTTTATCTTTAGCCCACCAGTGGATGACAGAAGAATGCTCGCTAGACGTACCAACGCATGGAGTCGCACGGTGACCAAGAGTGGTGCTTATGGCTTAGATAAATTCCTTAACCAAGAAACAGATCCTTTTATCCAAAAAGGATTACAGATGATTATTGATGGCACCGATGCGGRAAAAATTCGCGAAGTATGTGCCATCGACATGCACTTTTATGAGGTGCAGCAGCGTAGCGCAATCAAAATATGGGATGCAGCCGGTGGCTATGCACCGACCATTGGCATTTTAGGAGCCGTTATTGGCTTGATTCATGTCATGGAAAACTTAGCAGACCCCGCCCTGCTGGGTAGCGGTATTGCCGTTGCTTTTGTGGCGACCATTTACGGCGTGGGCTTTGCCAATATTATCTTCTTCCCTGTCGCCAATAAATTAAAAGCGCATCTGCAACATGAAATGATGCGCCGAGAAATGTTGCTCAATGCATGGGTCTCTATTGTTAATGGCGACAATACGAAATTGGTAGAAGAGCGGTTAGAGGCTTACCTAAGGTAAGACAAAACATGATTAGAAGAGACATTGAAGAGGATGAAGACAACCATGATCGTTGGTTAGTTTCCTATGCGGATTTCATCACATTACTATTTGCATTTTTTGTGGTGATGTACTCCGTTTCATCTGTGAACCACGGCAAATACAAAGAGCTTAGTACTTCTATTAATATCGCGTTCTCAAACAAAGAATCCACACCAGAAACAAACAAACCAACGGGAACTGACAGCCAAGCAGAGTCTCAAGCTAAAGAGCCAACTGAGCCCCCATTGCCATCTAGCGCACCAATCCAAGCACAACGCGAAGAAGTGGATGCGATGAGTCATTTAGGGCAGGGTTTATCTAACCAATTATCATCTCTGATTAAAGCAGGTAGAGCACGTGTTATTCAAAACAACCGTGGCCTCCGTATCGACATTAAAGATAGTGTGTTATTTACTGCAGGCTCTGCCGATTTAATAGAAACAGCAAAAGCCATATTAAGTGAAATAGCCACCCCTTTATTAATGAGCAATCATGCAATTTTAGTAGAAGGCCATACCGATAACACCCCAATATACATTACCAACACCGCCTTTTTCTCTAGCTGGGAGCTTTCGGCCGTGCGCGCTAGCAGTGTTGTTAGCATGTTTAACGAAGTCGGCATTAACAACACCCGCTTAAGCGCTTTAGGCTACGGGCCCTCTCAACCCATCAGTGATAACAACACGGCTGAAGGACGCGAGACTAATCGACATATCTCTATCATGGTGATCTATGACAGCCTCAATACGAATGTGGGCGAAACCATCGAAATAGCGCCCAAGCAAGAGTARGCAGTTCACCTATTYCCTGATGCCATTTACCTAAAGTGGCCGCAATAGATTTTCAAATTAAATTAATGCTATAGTACCTCCTTCATCATACAAGTGTATGCGATTATTATCGGTTGATAAATAATCACCGGAGGAAACTATGGCTAATAAAAACACCCCATTTCATCCTATCATTTATGTACGTGGCTACGCCATGACACCAAGCGAGATTGATGAAACCTCAGCAGATCCATTCTGTGGGTTCAATTTGGGTTCTACYGTCTATCGTGCCGTYCCAGACAAAAARCGACAACCKCGMAAATATATCTTCGAGTCYCCAGTCATCAGGCTGGCTTCTGAATTTAAYTATCAGGATGTTTATGAAGATGGCTATGACATTCTTGATCCAGAGTGGTCTCAAAACAAARACAATAARCTCACTAGCCGCTCGATTATTATTTACCGCTATTACGAYGAAGCTTCTCGGCTACTAGGGATAGGYGAAACCCCTGAAATTGAAGTGTTTTCTCAAAAACTGGGCGACTTRATTTTAAAAGTACGCGACCTTGTTTGTGCCAAYCCTGCAAATAAAACCACCCCYGAAGACTTTCGCTGTTATTTAGTTGCACACTCGATGGGTGGTCTGGTCTGTCGCGGCTTGCTACACAACCCGAAGAATGATCCAAAAAATACGCGSCAATATGTCGAYAAGCTCTTTACTTATGCCACMCCACATAATGGCATAGAGATGGCAGGCWTTAAYATCCCATCYTGGCTAGGYGCYGCAGACATGAGTAATTTCAATCGTGAGAGGATGGCTGACTACTTAGGGTTAAAAGATGCMTTTAAAGACACCAAAAGTGTRGCTTGGGTACCTGAAGAYCAGTTCTCACCTGAACGTATTTTCACCATGGTCGGCACTAACCGTATGGACTAYGAGGCTGGCATGGGWATTTCACGTGCTTTTGCTGGCCAYGGTAGTGATGGYTTAGTCAAAATTGGTAAYGCCACGCTTAAGGGGCTAAAAGCGGATGGGTCGAAAGGCCAACCCTGTGCAAAAGCATTTGCTTACCGTGCGCATTCTGGCTATTTTGGCATTGTTAATAGTGAAGARTCCTACCAAAACCTCACCCGCTTTTTGTTTGGGGATGTGCGCGTGGATATCTGGGTAGAAATTGAAGACATTACCCTCCCTAAAAAAGTACAGAAGGCTCAAGATGATGGCAACGAAATWAACGCCCTTTACCAAATTGAAATGCTGGCCTCTCCTCGCGGAAAACTATGGCAATTAACACGGCGTAAGGCAGAAGAAGACTCTGTTGCCTGTATTTCACAAAAAGAACTATCAARCGCATCMARCAAACCKGTTAAAGAGTATTTATCCACCGTATTTCTAGCGAACTGTAAACGGGTGAACAAAAGACGCCGTTCACTYGCCTACAAATTAGATTTAGGGATACGCGTACCTGATTATGAAATAGARCGTACRTTATGGGTGAATGATCACTTTGAAGGYAGCTACTTATTCCGCAACTCTATCGCACTAGAACTCACTTGCCCTACTGAAAAAAMCCCTGAATGGCGCATYAAATATGGCTGGCAAGAYMAAGGSTTTAAACAAGCYAATAAGAAAATARATGCGCARTCTTTAATGGCTGACGGTAARGTAGAAGTRGAAATTCCATTCAARAGCAATACAAYCCCYGGCGTCACTGGTAAACTTAAGTTTGTCATTTCAGCATGGAACTAAGCCATGAAAGCAATTGACTAAATTGATGAAAAAAACCATTTAAATTACAAGAGAACAATATGAAGAAAATCACTTTAGGGTTGATTGCTTTAGCTTTGAGCTATACCACCATCACCTTTGCTAACGAATTCGTTTCGAAGGCCGCAGCGGATGCGCAAGCTTATATTATTTCGCCAAAAAATGGRGAAACCGTATCACAACAATTCAAAGTACAATTCGGTCTCTCTGGCATGGGTATTGCGCCTGCAGGAATCAAAAAAGAGAAAACAGGTCATCACCATTTATTAATAGATACAGACATTAAAACGGTTGATTTAAGTAAGCCCCTACCTGCCACAGATAAAATCAAACATTTTGGCGGCGGACAGACGGAAACAACATTACAGTTGCCACCTGGCAAACA
>NVTX01000069.1 GCA_002401735.1 Methylophilaceae bacterium
GATCTCGCTCTTATTTTCTCTTTTCTTATTCTGATACATACAATATTTTATTCAAGTACTCTGTATCATCGAGAGACGCTCTTATTGTCCAATCTCCGGGGAAATCTTTTTCTTTAAATCGGTACCGCACCCAAGTACTGTGTTTCGTATTTTCTGTTGTTTTAAATACTGTTTCCCTTCTAAGAACAATTTTACCCAACCGATCTTCAATTACATATTTAACGCTGTATATTTTCTTCGGTTCAAGACTAGCCCATTTTGGGTGAATGACCATTCTATCATTCTGAAAACTTGTTGACTCTAGATCATCAGTAGGCTTGCCGTCATAAGTATGATGCGAGACTACGGCCTTGACGAGTTCAACCTCTGCATTAGCTGGCAATGAAAATAATGCGGCACTTAACAATGTAAAAAGTCCAATATATGTTCTCATAATTACCCTATTCGGTTAGTAACTGCTGTACTACCTATACCAGATATAGAAGCAAATATCATAGGAAAATTATAAAAAAAGGGGTTCTCAAGAATAGAAGGTTCGTTTTTTTTGTTTTACTTCCGCAGCATATTGTCTCGCAAGCATAGTGGATTTTGAAAAAGAGTCTTTCGGGTCAACTTCACCTTTCACTGGTTGCTTTTGTTTATCGTCGGCTGATAGGTGCTTCGAATTATTCGTCATCATCGTGGATAAAGCTACCGTCTGGGGCTGTTTTACCAGAAACTAGATTTTTTGGTTCATCTTCTGGTTTGCGTTTTTTAAAAGCTTCCGCTTTTGCCCATTCCGCTATTTCATTAGCACTCATTGGATCGCCTTTCTTCTTGTCGTTGATGCTTACAATCTTAGCCATAATTACAGCCCCCTATACAAATAATCTCCATGCTTTACATAGGTAAAGCTATGAGACACATAATAGTTTTTTACTTCTTCGTTGATAGGGTGCATAACCCGCATCTCTTCGGCTCCTAGCATTTTAGCATAGGTGAGCATTGCGGTTACAATGACTTCGAAAACTGCGATTTCCCGCTTGGCTGGACTACCTTCTATAAAATCCAGTCGTCCAATCAGTATGAATGTGGGCAATAGAGTTTGCTATCGCTTATTGCACTACGCCTGCGCCAAAGGGGTTTCCAAGATTCGAGGTAAAAAATACGCCTTTCAGACCTGCACCTTCCACTGCATCCTTCACTGCTTCTCGACAATAGGCACTACACCAATGATCAAACTCGCTCTTAAAAATCATAAATTTGTGAATGCGATCTTCGTGAAAGGCTGTGTTCTCAATATCACCCCATTCATTTTCGCATTCTCTTTATGGAATGGAGTGTGTGGAGTGACTTCAAGAGGCCTTTTGGATGGCCCTTCCGACATGACAGGACAGCCCCTAGATTACTACCGGAACTACATCAGAACGGTTTGTGATCTACTCGAATGGCAGCCAACCTCAGACATTAGGGATTATGACCCTTATTTAAAAGAAATAATGTCTCAGGTATTTCAGAAAGAATTAAAGAAAGTAGGCGGTTTTTAGTGTTTATTTCTGCAACACTTAAGTAAAACCACCTTATCAACCAATAATTTATAATTTTTGGTGTGAGGATGAGCGTTTGTAAACTGCAACAGCATGAATATAGCCCCCCTCTAACTTTCATTTAAACCAAGCAGCACTAAGTTGAAATTCAATTAAGCACCTAATTTTTGGTTAAATCAAACGTCAAGGCTGCGACATCACTTAACGTTTTTAACGCTTCTGATTCTTTCGGGAATGTGATGTCATACTTAAGTTCCGCTTCGAACGTTAAATCTAAAACATCAAGAGAATCTAAATTTAATTCACTTAATGACACATCTGGATTAATATCATTTATGCTTTTTTCTGTCTTATCAGATACTAAGGACATTAAAAACAATAACACTTCTTCATAATTTATTTTGTTTGTCATTCGATTTATGTTTATTATTCTATAATTAGTAATACGCTATTTGATTTAAATTTCGCCCTTTTACCTCATAAAAAAGGAATAACAATGAGCACGCATATAGATTCTACATTTAGCAACAACTTTCAACAACTATCAATTCACTATGATAAGAGCCATGAGTGCCTTTGGTCATTTATGAATCAAAGGAATGTTGTCCCATGTTTCAATTATGGGTYAATGAACGAAATTGATTTGCATCAGCGTGAAATCGAAAAATACAATGGAAATATTGATTGGCAAGGTGAACGGTGCAACATTAAGTATGTTGTCGCAGCATCCATGACGCCAGGTTGTTTTAATCTTGGTGGGGAGTTAGCTTTAGCTTACAAGCTAATAAAAGAAGGTAATAAGGATGCATTAAGCCATTACGCCATAAAATGTATTGATATACTCGCGCATAGAATTTTTAGGTTTAATAACCCAAAAATTACAACCATTTCATTATTACAAGGAAAAACGCTTGGCGGTGGTTTGGAAGCTGCGTTAACAAGCGATATTGTAATTGCCGAAAAAGATACGATGTTGGGATTCCCTGAGATTTTATTTAATCTTTTCCCTGGCATGGGTGGCTATAGCCTACTCTCGAGAAAAGTAGGTGAAAAACTGGCAGATGAATTTATGCTTAAAGGTAAAATATATACAGCCGAACAAGCATATGACATGGGCTTAGTTGATGTCTTGGTAGAGAACGGCGAAGGTAGAAATGCGGTTTATAAGTGGATTGAAAAAAACAGTCGTAGCATTGTAGGTCAGCAAGCATACAAAAAAGTAAAAAATGTGATTAACCCAATTACCTACGAAGAACTGGTAAATATTGTTGAAATATGGGTTGATACTGCATTCCAACTGTCTGCTCATGACTTAAGCATTATGGACAGACTAGCTAAACGTCAACAGTCGACTTATATAGAAGTAATGCCGGAACTAGTAAAGTCTGCTTAAAGATATCGTCATTACATATACTAGGGGAAAATGTCTCTATATGTACGATAGCGCATGGGTTGTATGTACAAATAATTCAAACCGATAAACGGCCTTCTCTTTCAAGGTCAGCGCTATTTCTGCTCTTAAACAAGCCATAAAAAGAAGGTTTAAGAACGTTTTTTTATGGTTTGCGGCTCCGTTGGTTTAATTGATCGATATAGTCAAGATAATCACTTTTTGTTTTAGCCAGAATCAATTTGGCCTCATCAAATAGTTTTACTATTTGCTTGTCATCATAACTTGGGTTAATCATTTCAATTTCCTTACATATCTCGGAAAGTTGAACCGCGCCCAAATTGGATGAGCATCCAGCAATAGAATGCCCCATTTCGCTAATATCAATGTATTTATTTTCTTTTACAAACAAAGATAAAGATGCGAAATTACCATCGACATCTTTAATAAAATCATGGATTAGTTTAATTACAGCATTAGTGGATCCAAACAAACCCATCAATCCATCCAGCCGTTCCATGTCAAGATATTCTACAGCTGTTTCCTCAACTGACTTACTTCCAGCCTTTTTGTAATCTAATATTTCAGCTGACGTAATAGGTTTTTGACTTTGTAATGCTTGATATATTTTCAAGCGCATTATTTCAGGCTGGATAGGTTTTGTTAGGTAAGCGGCTGCGCCTTCATCTAATGCCATATCGATTGCTTCCTGAGTGGCATCAGCACTAAATATGAAAATAGGGATTTTCTTACCTTTGGCTTGCGTAGCATGTAAAGCATGATAAATTTTCATGGTTTCAATACCACCTAAATTCGGCATATTATTATCCAAGATGAGAAGGTCATATTGATTGTTCTCCAACCTGTCTAGCACTTGGTTGCCATCTTCAGCCTCATCAACAACAAACCCTTCATTGGTAAGCACGTTGTTTAACAACATTCTGTTAATCGGCGCATCATCAGCGATTAAAATTCTATAACCACTATTTTTGTCGCTTTGTTTGCTGAATTTTTCTAGCTCGATAATATTACTATCCTGCTGTTCTACCATATCCATCTTCACTAAAGGTAGGTCGAACCAAAACGTTGTACCCTCCCCCTCTACACTACTTACGCCTATTTGACCGCCCATTTGCTCTACTAAGCTTTTAGAAATGGTTGTTCCGAGGCCTGTACCTCCATATTTATACTTAACGTCATCACCGGCTTGCGTGAAACTGTCAAAAATAGTTTCAAGCGCTTCCGGGCGCATTCCAATGCCAGTATCCACTAGCGTAAACTTCAACTTAACAACATTGCCAATCTGATCTAATTTACCAACATTTAGCTTCACAAACCCTTTGTCAGTGAACTTCACTGAGTTTCCTAATAAATTAATTAAGACTTCTTTAATTAACAGAAACTCACCTTCAAAGCTCTTCGGCAAGTCTTTATCAATGTTGATAATTAAATCTAATTTTTTATTTTTAGCCGTTGCAGAGAACAAATCAACACACTCCCTTACCAAGCTATCTAATTCAAACGTAGCAACATTACTAACCGTTTTTCCTTGTTCAATTGCGGCTAAATCCAAAACACCACTGACCAGTTCGGTTAAATGTTTGGCTGAAGACTCTATTATGGCTAAATTTCTTTTATTATTGGTGTCATGAACATCCATCAAACCACTGGCCCCAATAATACCGTTAAGAGGTGTACGGATCTCATGGCTAATATGCGATAAGAATTGACTTTTTGCCTTGCTGTTTTGCTCTGCTTTTTCTGTTATTTTCTTTAATTTCTGCGTCAACACATAGGCGTAAATAGGAACAATAATCAACGTAACGGCTAACCCATAAGCAAACTGACTGTGATTTAACCAGTAAGGATTAGTGTTGATTGTGAATAAATACCCAACCATACTGAGAACGGCGGTCGAAATTAAATATCGCCGACCGTAACGAAGGCCATAACCAATAATCAACCACAAGTAGATTGAAATAAACAAACTACCCACAGCGTCAGTAATATACATAGAGTACGTGGTTGCGCCAACATCAAACAGAATGGTGAGCATCACCCTCTTGTGGTTAAGTGCCGGGCTTTTATTAATCCAACCTAACAATCCAAATGCCACGAGCATGCAAAATCCCCAAATAATAGGAACGTGGATTGTTATCCCTTTAAAATAAATACCYAAGTAGCTAACGATGGCCGTAAGGCAAATAACACGCAGGACAGCCTGTTGGTATTCATCGCTATTACTCTCGCGGGCAAACAGCTTCTTAGCTCTAGTTAATAGATTGCTGGCAAGATTCAAAGAATAGCGATATAGTGATTTGTAAGTAGACATATATTCTTTTTTCTTATATAACAATTTCGTAGACAAGTATATAGCTGTATATTAGCAAAAAGTGTACCTTCTTTGTTTAGTAATTAATACCATTATCTTCAATAACATAGAGAATTACGCTTAAATATACTATTTAACTTAATACTAAATATCGGCAACTTGATGGAAAAATTGACACTAAATGAGCAATAAAAACATAAGGGATATAAAAACCGCAAAAAATTATGTGCCAACAGTCTTGCTGTTGGATGATCAAGATGTCGCATTAACCATTCATGTCGCTCTAATCAGGAAGTTAGACCCCAAGATTAAAACAGTTGTTTTCAAACAGCCTAAAGATGCTTTGGACTGGTTAAAAACCAAACAAGCCGACTTGATTATTACAGACTACATAATGGAAGGTATGAATGGTATTGAGTTTATTGAATCTGCAAAATTAACGAAACATGCGGCTTCAACACCCTTTGTGGTCGTCACCGCAAGCCATGATACCCAGGTACACCTTAATTTGCATGCGATTGGGGTTTATAAGGCTTACACAAAACCCGTCGATATTAAATCACTGTCGATGACGTGCCGCACGTTACTTAATATGCCTAACGAAAAACAGTCTATGCCTTCTTAAAGATTAAACATGCCCCAGTGCCACCAAAAGCAAACGAATTAGACATTACATAAGTTAAATTCTCAACACTTTTAGCAACATTGGCGACGTAGTTTAAATCGCAAAGAGGATCCGCATTTTTTAAGTTGATAGTAGGTGGGAGTTCCTCCCGATTTAATGCTAGAACCGTAATAATTGATTCCAGAGAACCCGCAGCCCCCATAAGGTGGCCGTGCATAGATTTAGTGGAACTCACCGATAAATTATAAGCGTGCGCACCAAAAACCTCTTTAATTGCAGTTGTTTCAACCTCATCATTTAATTTGGTGCCAGTACCGTGAGCGTTAATATATTGGATGAGGTTAGAATCAATACCCGCATCATTGATTGCAGCCGCCATCGTTGCCTTTTGCCCAGCTACTGTAGGGTTTGCGATATGTTTAAAATCATTGGCCGCCCCATACCCAATAAGTTCAGCATATATTTTTGCCCCTCTTTTTTTAGCATGTTCAAACTCCTCAAGCACCATCATCGCCGCACCCTCTCCAATAACCAAACCCGAACGATCGCTGCTAAAAGGCTTACATGATGCACCAACATCATTTTTATCTTCATCCGCTAAAATTCTGATCGCTTCCCATGACTTAATACTCGCGTAAGCTAATATTGAATCTGTGCCGCCAGCAAGAGCAATATCCGTATCACCATATCGAATATCTTTCATTGCTTGGCCARTAGCAACAGCTGAGGATGAGCAAGCGGTTGAGAAAGTGAGATTTGGCCCAGAAATTTGATACTCAGTTGCAATAGCCGCTGCTGGGTTATTGTACATACACATTAAAACAGTATAAGGTTTTAACTTATTCTGCCCTTTTAAAAAAAGTGTTTCATATCCATCTTCTACCGAGTTAATACCACCCATACCAGTCCCGACATATACCCCGGTTCTAAATTTGTCTATCGCACTTGTATCTAAACCAGAATTTTGAACCGCTTGCTTAGTCGCGCACAAAGCCATTTGACCAATACGATCTAAGACCAAGTACTCTTTTCTATTAGAAAAATAGTCCTCCGGTTTGAAATTCGCTTGTGCAGCAATTTTGCAATCTAATTTATCAATATAAGGTAAATCAACCRCCCTCACCCCAGACACGCCGGAAAAGGCATTCTTTGCAATATCTTCAATCGTATTGCCTAAAGGTGTAATGCCTCCCATACCCGTGATAACTACCCTACGCTTATTACTCATATTGACGCTTTCTTAATTTTTTTTGTTAAAACACATTAATAATATTACTATAAAACACATCAATAAGCTGGGCTTGGTGCTCGGTCCTTTACCCGTATGTTTAGCTGGAAGCAGGCTTTTTGTCACCTCACAGTAAAGTGGAGGAAACTGGAGGAGGTAATATCGATTAAAATAAAATGCCTACGTAGCATTCAGCTGCTATAGCCGTTGAATGCGAGAGTCCCAAAAGTTTTCATCGGTCTTTCGATGTTGGGTTGGTATGACGATTTTTGATTGGGAAAATAAAGTGCAGCATAATAAGGTTTGAAAGATATAGCTATAAAAAMAGCCGTCTTAGACGGCTTTTTATTAAAGTCACAAGTGACTATCGATTGTTGAAAAAAGCAACGTTCCCAACATGGTTGTTTACAAAAGTAAGTTCAACCTCTTTATAAGTCTTTTTAGGTGCGTAACTAACAATGCCTTTGTAATACCACATTTCAATTTTAACTGGTTTCGATTTCCCATCACCCTTAAAGGTTTTACCCGTTACGTTTTCTGCATTAGCTGGTTTGACCGCAATGTGTTTTTTAACAGGTTTACCAAGCTTTTCTAAGATTACTTTTTGCGTTTTACCACTGAAGCTGCTTAGAAACTCATTTTCTGTGTATATTTTATCTGCAGCGCTCGCTAGGCCTGCGAAAGCAAGGCTGGCAATGGTAATGCTAAGGGGAAGCTTTTTAAATGCGTTAAATTTCATTGTAATTTCCTAAATTGTTTACTGATCAACGTTTTTGCTGTGTTTAAGTTGACACTCGTCAGTTTACTGACAATTTCATGCCATCATAACCAACAGCAACGTTTTTTGGTAGCTTTTGAGTTAATGCTTCATATTCTAATTCATGTGTCATGTGAATCAAAACACTTTGTTTCGCATTTATCTGACTCACATAGTCTAAGCTTTGTTCAATATTAATATGCGTTGGATGTTTTTCAGTCCGTAAGCAATCAATCAGCAACAAATCTAAACCCTTAAGTAAGTCGAGTGATGCCTCTGGAATGCTGGAAACATCAGTCATATAGGCGATGTTACCAATACGGTATGCAAATATTTGTATTCTGCCGTGCATGATTGGAATGGGCGTAACAGTTGTGCCAAACAAATCAAATGGGGCGTCAACTTCAGTGATGCTGAGTACCGGTAATTCCCAAAAGCCTTGCGGCTCTCTAATCGTATAGCCAAATTTGGCTTTAATATGTTCGACCGCCTCTTTATATGAATACAGGGGTATTTGGTGTTTATTGAGCTGGCAAAAGCCTCTCAGGTCATCAATGCCGTGTAAATGGTCCGCATGCGGGTGTGTATAAAGCACAGCATCCACCCGTGTAAGCCCTTCTCTTAAGGCTTGCATGCGCAAATCTGGCCCGGTATCAATGAGTATGGTTTCGCCAGAATCTAACGTGATGATGCTAGAACAACGTGTTCTTTTATTACGCGGATTGGTTGATAAGCAAGTGGCACACTTACAGCCGATAGCAGGCGTGCCAGCGCTAGAACCAGCACCTAATATGGTTAGTTGCATGCTGCTTGGTTGGCTGAGGCATGCTTAAACAGCTTGAAGAAGTTAGCGGTGGTTGCTTCGGCMACTTCTTCTAAGCTAATGCCGCGCAGGTTTGCAATCTCTTGCCCGACATATTTCACGTAAGCAGGTTGATTCGTTTTTCCACGAAATGGCACGGGTGCTAAATAGGGAGAATCTGTCTCGATTAACATACGGTCGAGCGGTATTTGTTTGGCAACTTCTTTGAGTGACAAGGCGTTTTTGAATGTCACGATGCCTGAGAATGAAATATAAAAGCCCATTTCAATGGCGGCAAGTGCCATTTCTAGGCTTTCTGTAAAGCAATGCAATACCCCACCAATACGCTCTATGCCCTCTTCCCGCATGATGCGCAATGTGTCATCTACGGCATTTCTGGTATGAATAATCAGCGGCTTACCTGCGATGATGGCAGCACGAATATGAATGCGAAAACGTTCGCGTTGCCATTCCAAATCACCTTTAAGTCGGAAGTAATCTAAGCCAGTTTCGCCAATAGCGACCACTTTTGGGTGGTTTGCTAACTTAACCAATTCTTCAACCGTTGGCTCTTCTATATCTTCGTAATCAGGGTGTACACCAACAGAGGCATAAAAGTTTTCATACTGCTCTGCTAGGCTTAATACTTCAGGAAACTTATCTAAGGTGACAGAAACGCACAATGCGTGCCCTATTTTCTCGTCAAGCATTAGCTGCCTAACAGAGTCAATATTTTCTGCAAGTTCGGGAAAGTTAAGGTGGCAATGTGAATCGACTAACATGGCGCTACATTGTGTGCGTAGCACGGTTCGATTTTAGTGCACCACCTAGAATGGCTTCTATTTTGTTTTTCACTTCATTACCGCCATCTTTTTCACTAAATTGCACGCCAATACCTTGTGGTCTACCGCTATGTGGCGCTGGTGAGACCCAGACCACTTTGCCGACAACTTTAAGCTTTAGCGGGTCGTCAATCAAGCTTAGCAACATRAAKACTTCATCACCAACGTTAAAGTTTTTATTGGTTGGAATAAATAAGCCRCCGCCTTTAACATAAGGCATATAGGCTGTGAACAATGCAGCTTTTTCTTTAATGGCTAAAGAAAGTACGCCTGGCTTATTGGCGGCCAATTGATCTGTATTTGGGTCTAAGCTCACAATAGTATTCTTTCCATTTTAATATTTAAAAACTAACCATTAAACACACGTGTGTATTGTAATAAAATATTTTCCAATTGCATTTCGTTGCTAAGCGGATGGTTTGCGGCTTTTTTTGCTTCATTCAAATCACGTTGAAACCGCAATAGAACGCCTAAGTTTACGCTTTTACAAAGCGCTTGCAAAGCATTCACTTGTTGCGAATGATAATGTGAGTTTTGGACTAATTTAACACTCACTAGATCAAATATCCATTTTTGGATAATATTGATTGCACGTTCCATCCCCAAAGCTAAAAACAAGGGGGCTGAAACAAAAGGGTCTAACTTCTGCCCTAAAGCTAACTGTTGAATCAGTTTATTATTGGCATCCAGCTGATCTTGGATACGTAACGCTTCTAGCGGTGCGCCGCC
>NVTX01000070.1 GCA_002401735.1 Methylophilaceae bacterium
GATGGTTTGCCTGCCAACGCATGGATGACCTACGGCATGGGTGACGTCGTCTCTATGCGACAAATGCTCGATGGTGGTGGTGCCTCAGAAGAACGCAAGCGCTTAGAGATCATCAAGCTCAACGCCCTGCTCGGTTATTGCGAATCGACAGCCTGTCGTCATCAAGCGATCTTGCGTTACTTTGACGAAGCCCACCCTGGCAATTGCGAGCAATGTGACAACTGTCTTAATCCAATCGATACTTGGTTAGCTACCCAAGCCGCACAAATGGCACTTTCTTGCGTCTACCGGACGGGCCAACGATTTGGTGCTGGCCATCTCATTGATGTTCTCACTGGGAAAATCACGGCACAAATTGAACGCTTTCAACACAATAAAGTGAGCACTTACGGTATCGGCAAAGAATTCAACCAAGCGCAATGGAGTAGTGTTTACCGGCAACTCACCGCTGCAGGATTTTTGGAAGCAGATATAGAAGCGTAT
This sequence comes from Methylophilaceae bacterium, assembly GCA_002401735.1. Lineage (GTDB taxonomy): Bacteria > Pseudomonadota > Gammaproteobacteria > Burkholderiales > Methylophilaceae. The sequence continues at coordinate 484 of NVTX01000070.1, forward strand.
GGGGGTTTACGACTCACAGAGATCGCCCGCCCTATTCTTAAAGGTGAGCAAGAAATCTGGTTACGCCGTGATGCGACGCCAGAAAAACGCGCAAGCAAAGCCGAGCGCGCCTCTCGACTTAAAGAGGCTTTTGAAGGGGCCAATGACGATCCATTGTGGCTGACGCTGAAAGAGAAGCGTATGGCGCTAGCCAAAGAACAAGGCGTCCCCCCCTACGTTATTTTTCATGATGCCACACTCATCGAAATTTTAAATCAAAAGCCAAAAAGTTTAGAGGAGATGGGTTTAATTAGCGGCATTGGACAAGCCAAGCTAACACGCTATGGCGAAGCATTTTTAGCCGTTATCGCCACCGCTGAAACTGCATAGCATTATCTTAACTATAATAATTTACGTACAATATCCAGCATGATTCCAATTATCCCAGCTTCCGACCTAAGTTCGCTGAATAACCCGGCACCGGTAACAGGCAGTCACACGCTTTCTGGCTTGAAAAATCCACCACCCCTTTCTTTATATATCCATATTCCCTGGTGTGTAAAAAAATGTCCTTATTGTGATTTCAATTCACATCAGAGCCGGACTGAGATTCCCGAAAAAAGATATGTAGCCGCCTTAATTGCCGATTTAGAACAGTCGGTACCACGTGTTTATGGTCGAAAAGTAAGGAGCGTTTTCTTTGGCGGGGGTACGCCAAGCTTATTTAGCGCTGAATCTATTCATGAAATTCTCAATGCGGTGAATATGCTAACGCCGCTTGAATTTGAAGCTGAGATCACACTTGAAGCGAATCCTGGCACGGTAGATACCACACATTTTGAAGGTTATAAACAAGCAGGGGTGAACCGAGTCTCACTCGGGATACAAAGTTTTAATAGTGACTACTTAGCCGCACTGGGTAGAATTCATGATGGTAAACAAGCCGTCATGGCGGCCGAATTAGCGTTAAATACGTTTGACCGCGTTAATTTAGATGTGATGTATGGACTACCTAAACAACCGCTAAGCGACGCATTAAAAGACGCTGAACAAGCTGTTGCACTTAACCCAGACCATTTATCTTTTTATCATTTAACGCTAGAGCCAAACACGCCATTTTTTCGAACACCGCCTAGTCTACCTAGTGACGACATGAGTAGCGATATGCAAGAGGGCATTGAAGCGTTACTGGCAAAAAATGGCTACCAACATTATGAAACTTCTGCCTTTTGTAAACCCAAAAACCAAGCGAGACACAATATTAATTATTGGTCATTTGGAGACTACTTAGGAATAGGCGCGGGCGCACACAGCAAGCTCAGTTATCACAACAAAATCACACGCGAAACACGTCATAAACATCCCAAAGCATTTATGGAAAATGCAGAAAAAGGGAATGCCGTCGATAACACTTGGCACATCACACAGAAAGATCTCGGCTTCGAGTTTATGATGAACGCCCTAAGACTAACAACAGGCTTTGATCAGGATTTATTCCAAGAGCGTACTGGTTTGCCTCTCATGACGGTTGCTAAACAATTAGCTGAAGCAACTAGCAAAGGCTTAATTACGCAAAATGCATCACGCATTCAGCCAACGCTAATGGGGCAACGCTATTTGAATGATTTGCTCACACTCTTTTTAGAATAAGCATTAATCAACTGCACGCACTTCCAACACATCAATTAATAATAGCGCCTCTTCTACCACTGCCTGCGAGAACCCTGCACGTTCACCACTACGGTTATCTGAAATAAGTTTTTGCAAATAACCCACTATCTTTTCACTTGGCCATTGTTCGGTCAGTAATTTTATAATATATGGGAACTCTTCTAGGCTTTGCTGCACTACCATTGCCACTTGGCGTTCTTCCCATAAAGGAGTCATCACATTAAAATGTTGATGCATTTTAAAAGAAAATTTCTCGAACTCATTTTTTAAATCTTGTGTTCTAAACAAATCCAGYAAATATAACCAAACATTAATTCCTGTTTTCGGCTCTGCYTTAATTGCCCACTTAAGATGRTCTATCGCTTCATCTGGCGAATTCTGAGCGACTAGCCCTTTGGCTTCTTGCAAAATGGTGTCACTATTAAACTCTTGCAGAACACCATCTTTGTTCAATGTTGTTGGTGGCATCTGTCCACCTTGAAATTCTGTTTTTGCCGCGATATCAAAAGCCGTGGCTTGGTTCTGTTGGCTAATCGCATTGACTAATTTTAGATATTTTCTTTCTTGATRTTTTTTATATAAATACGAGCCAARCATTAACAATAYTCCAAAGGCAAGCAAGCTCAACCACAATAGCTTATTTGAGAAATCAAAAAATCCTGGGTTTGCAGTTGGCTGCGTATTGGTGACAACGGCTACAGGCTTGCTAGTTGGTTTGGCTGGTTTCTTCTCAATCTTCGCCTTTTCTGCATCTAAATTTTTAAACGCTTTTTTAGTTGGTAGCGTTAATGTTCTATCCAAAACCAACTTTAACTCACCGAGTTTATCGTGTAAGAAAACAAGTCTTATATTTAACTTCGCAATTTCTTCTTTTAAGAACGTATTCCTAACAACCAAATTCTCATACTCTTCTATCAACCGGGCGGGAATGTTTTGAAAAGTTAATTTCACTTTTTCNAYCGSSGATYKCANNTTGWRMMKKWMWMGYARWKMKKYAYTRYTNNNNSSRWTTTYTWMKGRWRSGCYTGAWTRWTCMWKYGKSMWCWSWWMKTSWRCKKAWWYTTGKWMTNNYGRTTGTTGTTAGCGCTGCGTTACGTGTATGCGGACTGATTGCCGATTGGCTGTCTTTATTTAGCTGCTTGGCTTTACTAATAAACTTGCGCTGCATGGCTTTATTGTTTGGGTAAAATTTGGCAGCCAAATCAACCAAGCTTTCATTCGGTAACATAGGCCAAAGTATGCTGTCTTGCTTATCTGTTTGCTGGTGAAGCGCTAAGTCTCCCAAGTCAGCACTCACAGCGCCAGCTAGCAGCAAAGCAGCCAAGAACAGTAAACTAAGCGGAAGTTTTTTTATCATCTTAAACTATGATATCGCCTGTTTAGCACGTTTTATCGCTAGCAACACCTGTTGTGGAGCTGTCCCCCCAATATGATTACGGCTTGCAACAGAGCCCTCTAACGTCAACACAGAAAATACATCTTCTGTAATTGTTTTGCTAAATTGTTGAAGATTTTCCAACGTTAACTCAGACAAATCACAGCTTTTCTGCACGGCATGTTTAACAGCCAGTGCAACCACCTCATGCGCATCTCTAAATGGCATGCCTTTTTTGACTAAATAGTCTGCCAAATCTGTCGCCGTTGCGTAACCTTCAAAAGCAGCTTGCCGCATATTGTCCTTATTCACGGTAATCCCGCGCAACATATCTGCATAAATTTCTAACGTAACCAATATGGTATCTGCTGTATCAAATAGCGGTTCTTTGTCTTCTTGATTGTCTTTATTGTATGCAAGCGGCTGACCTTTCATTAAGGTGAGTAACGACACTAAGTGCCCATTTACACGACCTGTTTTACCACGCACCAGCTCTGGTACATCTGGATTTTTCTTTTGCGGCATAATGCTAGAACCCGTACAAAAACGATCCGCAATTTCGATAAAAGAGAATCTTGGCGAAGCCCATAAAATAAGCTCTTCAGAAAAGCGTGATAGGTGTGTCATCAGCAATGCACTTGCCGCGGTAAACTCAATCGCAAAATCACGATCGGAAACTGCGTCTAGCGAATTTTCACATAAGCCATCAAACCCTAGCAACTTCGCTACCATCTCACGGTCAATCGGATAACTTGTCCCGGCCAATGCCGCGGCACCTAATGGCAATTGATTAAAACGTTTCCTACAATCGGCAAGACGCGTAACATCACGTTTTAGCATTTCATAATAAGCCAATAAATGATGTCCAAACGTCACAGGCTGTGCAACTTGTAAATGGGTAAATCCCGGCATAATAGTATCTGCATGCTGCTCAGCTAAATCTAAAATACTTGTTTGTAGTTTTACAATACCAGCAATAGCATCATCACAAACGACACGCAACCATAAGCGTATATCTGTCGCCACTTGGTCATTACGACTACGACCTGTATGCAGGCGCTTGCCTGCATCTCCAATCTTATCCGTTAATGCTTTTTCAATATTAAGGTGTACATCTTCAAGATCTAATAACCATTCAAAAGTGCCTGCTTGAATATCTTGTTTAACTTCCGCCAAACCCTTTTCAATCACTGTTAAATCTTCTTGTGAAATGATGTCTTGCGCTGCCAGCATTTGTGCATGTGCTACAGAACCTTGAATATCAAATTCTGCCAAGCGCTGATCGAAATCCACTGAAGCAGTGTAGCGCTTAACCAACTCTGCCACAGGCTCATTAAACCGCCCAGACCAAGCTTCGGTTTTAGCATTAAGAGATGATGTTTTTTGTTTATTATTTTCTTGCACGTTTAGCTAGCTCTATATTATTTAAGGTAAATTCGAAAAATTGTTTAATAATAATACACTTAGATGTAATATTCATGGACATTCTAACTTAGATTCCGCTGTGCGCAAAAATAGTCGATTACCCAATCTACAAAATTTAGGCATTCTTCTTCGCATTTTACTCAGTGTAAACTTGCTTGGCGTATTAGCTGCAACGTTACTCAGTAACCAACTGACTGATTTCGTACCTTTATTAGCCGACCTTTCTACCACCATTCAGCCCATTTTATTAGTCAGCATCCTCGTACTATACGGATTACACCCATTATTAATAAAGCTTAATTATTGGCAAGGCATTATTACCATTCTTATATTGGTCATGGCTATCTCCGCCTGTCTCGTCATGCTTTTCACGCAATACTTCTCGTTTAATGTCGTCGTTATTCCTTATCGCATTATTATTTTAGCGGGCTTTACCACCGCCATTATTCTCTATTATTTCAATCTACAACAACGGGCATACTCTCCTGCAATTGCGGAAGCGCGCCTGCAAGCATTACAAGCCCGTATTCGCCCGCATTTTTTATTCAATAGTATTAATGCCGTCCTTTCGCTTATTCGCAGCCAACCCAAACGTGCCGAAACAGCATTAGAAGACATGGCAGATTTATTCCGTGTCCTTATGGCAGAAAATCGTGACTTAGTCCCATTAGAAAGAGAAATCGCACTTTGCAAACAGTATTTAAGTATTGAAAGCTTGAGAATGGAAGACCGACTTAAACTTAACTGGCAAATTGATGACATGCCACCGAATGCCCGAATACCGCCGCTTATTCTGCAACCGCTATTAGAAAACGCCGTATACCATGGCATAGAACCTATCCCAGAAGGTGGCCAGATTTTGGTGTCCATCGAAAATATACAAAATGAGTTGCGCATTAAAATTAGCAACCCATACCACTCAAAAAACAACAATCACAATGGCAATAAAATGGCGCTCAAAAATATTAAAGAGCGCTTGGCTTTACACTTTGATTTAGAAGCCTCCATCAGACACACAACCATTAACAATCAATATACGGTGACGATTCGAATGCCTTGCGAGACGAAATAATGCCCGATTTATTAAAAATATTAATTGCTGATGACGAAGCACCCGCACGCAATCGGTTAAAAGACTTACTTGAGGAGGTTGCCAATGTTTCTGTGGTAGCTGAAGCAAAAAATGGCAAGCAAGCCATTGAGCTCGCAATAGAAAAGCTACCCGATTTAATGTTACTAGACATTCGCATGCCATTAATGGATGGCCTAGAGGCCGCAGAGCACGCCCAAAAACTAGAGCCAAAACCACACATTATTTTTACCACGGCTTATGATGCTTATGCCATTAGAGCATTCGATTTAAACGCCATCGATTATTTATTAAAACCCATCCGTTTAGAACGCTTACTTGCGGCAATTGAAAAAGTACGCGCACTTACCCCGCAGTCGGTCGAAGCGCTTAAATCACTACAAAAAACCCGCAGTCATTTAAGCATTCACGAGCGAGATCGTGTGATATTGGTTCCGATTGAAGACATTATCTACTTACGTGCTGAGCTTAAATATATTACTGTCCGCACGCGCGAGCATGAATACTTATTGGAAGAGTCTTTAACTAACTTAGAAACAGAACTTGCCGAAACATTTTTACGCTTACACCGTAATTGCCTAGTCGCTAAGCAATATATTAGTAGCTATGAAAAACGTGCAGATGAAAAAGGTGACCTGCATTGGCACGCCATTTTGAAGGACGTGCCAGACACCATTGCGATCAGCCGACGACAACAGCATTTAATTCGTAAAGCCTAAATACTGTTACCGCTGTAACCTTACTTGTCTTTGTTGCTTAAGTCCTCTATGACTTTAGCCGCCCACTCTCTACCACCCAAACCAAATGCCAAAGCGAGTGCAAAGAATATCGCGCCAAACACAATCACGAATAATGAATGAATTAATTGTACGCCAATACCGAGTTGCTCTAGCGCCACAAATAATGCCAAGATTTGAATGCCGTACTCAACGGAAGTACTAACAATTAATGCACGCTCAAATTTAATACTGTGCAACCAAGCAAACACCAATCGATTTATAAACCGTGCGAGTAAAGTACCAAATATCATGACCAAAATAGCTAATATGATGCGTGGCAAGTAGGAAGCTAAATCGTGTAAAAGATTAGCAACTTCACTTAAACCTAAGGTATTCGCGCCAGTGATGACAAACATAATAATGACCAACCAATACATGACCTGGCTAATAATGCCACTTAATGTCACGTTAACATCGCCACTATTCATAAACGCTTCTAAGCCTGATTTTTGGGCAAATCGATCAAATTGAATAAGCTCTAAAATCCGCTTAACACCTGTTCTTACTAACTTAGCGAATAGCCAACCAACAAACAAAATCACCACTACTGCTAACAATTTAGGGACAAAATTAACTAATTGAAGCCAAAACTGATTCAATGAAGTAAGAAAAACATCTAATTGATATTGCATATAAACCTCCCAAATTTAGAACCGTGCATTAACTTAATATCAATCCACTTAACATACTTAAAACTGCTTCTTAACCGAGCAATCCGTTAGCTTACCCTAATTTATCACTATTCTCTAGCGCACTTTATACGCCCAGCGCTATGCTAAAATTCTAAATATGAATAAAACAGTAAGTTTAACTCACCCAAGAAAACTCATCATTGCCTCACGTGAAAGTGCGCTCGCCATGTGGCAAGCCAAACATATTCAAACCCGTTTGCAAGCCCTATACCCGCAGTGCGATGTCCAAATATTAGGTATGACCACGACTGGTGACCAAATATTAGATAAACCGCTGGCAAGCATTGGTGGCAAAGGGCTCTTTATTAAAGAGCTCGAAAATGCGCTATTCGATGGTAGTGCTGATTTAGCCGTACACAGCATGAAAGATGTGCCAATGAACATGCCTGAAGGCTTTACGCTCGTAGCAACTGGCGAACGCGAGAACCCACACGATGCGTTTGTTTCTAACGATTACAAAACGCTAGCGGATTTACCACGCGGCAGCATCGTCGGCACCTCTAGTTTGCGCCGTCAAAGCCAAATTCAGGCACGCTTTCCACACCTTAAAATAGAATCACTCCGTGGCAATGTACAAACACGCTTACGCAAATTAGATGAAGGCCAATATGCCGCCATCATCCTTGCCGCTGCCGGTTTAATCCGTTTGGAACTTGGGGATAGAATTAGTAGCTTTATTTCTGCAACGGATAGTATTCCGGCAGTCGGTCAAGGTGCGTTAGGTATTGAAATCAAATCTGACCGTACCGACTTAATGGATATTCTTTCGCCACTAAACCATACGGAGACGCAACAATGTGTAGAAGCGGAACGTGGATTTAGCCGTGCATTAGCAGGCAGCTGTACAGTGCCGCTTGGTGCCTATGCAACCATTCAAGGTAATGGCAGCCAAGACAACACCATTAGCATCTCAGGCTTCGTTGCTAGTGTAGACGGTGCACAAATGCTGCGCGAGACGATGACAGGCGATGCTAACGATGCAGAGGCATTGGGCAAAAAGTTAGCCGATAAATTAGTGCGCTTAGGCGCAGATAAAATTTTAGCTGCGCTGGATGGCGTTAAATAATGGTAGCTTCACCCAAATTAGCACTGGCTAATATTGGAGTCGCCATTACCCGTCCAAGCAACCAAGCCAGAAACCTGACACAACTCATCCAAGCAGCAGGTGGAAATGTTATCTCGTTTCCACTTATCGAAATTATTCCTTTAGAAGATTACACCTTATTTGAAAGTGACATTGCCAATATTAATGAATATGACTGGATCATCTTCATCAGTAGTAACGCCGTACAAAACAGCATGCCTCGCTTACTTAAGCATGATATTTCGAACCATTTACAATTTGCCGCCATCGGGCCTGTGACTGCTAAAGCACTCAGCAAGTTTGGTATAGATAATGTGTTAACACCAAAGGATAGATTCGATAGCGAGTCCTTACTTTCACTCCCTGCGTTGCAAGACATGCAGGGCAAAAAAGTCATGATTGTTCGTGGCATTGGTGGGCGTGAAGTATTGGCTAACACACTAAAATCAAGAGGTGCAAAAATCACTTTTGCGGAATGCTACCAACGCATCAACCCGCAAACCAATTGTGATGTGCTAATGCAAGCTTGCGCAAAACAACAGCTGCACAGCATTGTCGTCACCAGCTCAGAAGCAATGCGTCACTTACTAGCATTATCTGGTGACGCTGACTGGCTGAAAGAGATTACCCTGTGTGTAAACCACGCTAGAGTTGCGGAGCTACCAACACAAGAAGGATTTAAAGTAAACGTTTCAGACGCGCCAGGTGATGAAGCGATGTTAGAAAGCCTTAAGGAAATTAATGTTTAAGTACCTAGTGTTAGCTATGCGCACACCCAGATTTCAACAGTCTGTTATTAACCCTCATATCGCATTCTTAGACAGCTTGCGAAAACAAGGAAAACTTGAAATGTCAGGACCGTTTACTGATAAAACTGGGGGTGCGTATTTAATCAAAGCTGCAAATATTGAAGATGCTAATGCTATCGCATTTACAGACCCTTTACATACAACAAAGTCATCTATCGTTTCAGTTTGCGAGTGGAGCATGGAGTGAAGTCAACATCGCACAACTCATTCAGGAGATATTAAAGTGTTAAATGCAAAAGCAAGCTGTCTTTGCGGTAGTGTAAAAATCAGCGCAAAGGAGGTTAACCCCAAATTTACAGTCTGTCACTGTGATACATGCAGGACTTGGGGTGGTGCGCCTTTTTTTGCGGTGCACTGTGGAACAAATGTAGAAATTGAGGGTAGCGAAAAGATAAAGATGTATGCATCATCATCCTGGGCTTCTCGTGGTTTTTGCTCTGACTGCGGGACTCATCTATTTTATAAGCTTAAGAAAAGTGGTGAATATAATATGCCCGTGGGCATATTTAAAAACCTGAAAAGCTTGGAAATGGATATGCAATATTTCAGTGATCAGCGACCTGATTATTACTGTTTTTCAAATGAAACGAAAGAAATGACAAGCACTGAAATAATGGAGTATTTTGCAGAGCACATATAACAAATTGCTCAACTCATTAGCAACAACTAAATGAGAGCTGAAACCTCAATATTGTGAATCGTCTTTAAACAACTTAATTTAGGGTGAATTATGAAACAGAATGTAAGTTTGCTCTCAATTATTTTCTTAATTGCTTTTAGTGTTAATTGTTTTGCCGACAACGCAATCACAATCACTTACGGT
>NVTX01000071.1 GCA_002401735.1 Methylophilaceae bacterium
CAATCGATAGAGAGGGCCAAGAAACCTTAGATAAAAATGATCCCAATAAAAAACGGAAGGTAACTGGTGGTACAGGTATTGGCATCAATATGGCGCCAATTGTTTACAAGGGGAAAGTCCTGATTGGTATTACAGGTGTTGGTTATGGCTTACATATCGACAACCCTCGTGAAGATGCACCCCTAGGTGCTGTTATTGGTGTGGCTGGCCGCTTTGGTCGACCAGGTTTCTTGGCTGCATTTGATATGAATGATGGCAAACGCATATGGCAGTTTGATACGATTCCAGCAGAAGGCTGGGAAGGGGACTTTGTCAAAGTAACAGAAGATGGCGTGACGTTAGACCGGGACATTGCCGCCGAGAAAGCTGCGTTAGCTAAATACGCCGATGCTGCCAGCTTGGGTGGCGGTTCTGTTTGGAGTACGCCAGCCATTGATGTGGAAACTGATACGCTTTATTTTGGCACCGGGAACCCATCGCCACAAATGAATGATGTTTCTCGTCCAGGTGATAATCTCTATACCGTGTCATTGATCGCGTTAGATGCGAATACCGGCGAGCGTAAATGGCATTATCAGCAAGTGCCACATGATTTGTGGGGCTACGATTTAGCCAGTCCACCAGTGCTCTTTGACTATACGGTTGATGGTGAAACAGTGCCTGCAGTTGGTCAAGCCAGCAAGACAGGCTGGTTTTATATTCATGATCGTCAGACAGGAAAGCTACTTAAAAAATCTGATGCATTTGTGCCGCAAGAAAATATGTTTGCCAAAGCCACCTTTGAAGGTGAAGTGGTCTACCCTGGCATTTTGGGTGGATCCAATTGGTCGCCAGTCAGTGTCGACCAGAAGAAACAATTAGTCTATGTTTCCGGCATTCACTCGCCAATTAAATATACGTTGCACGAAACGCCAGCAAAAAATGGCAATCCACCCATTCGTTATGCATCTAGTGAACCAACAGGTGATCCTAGCTGGGGTTTGTTATCGGCGATTGATGTGAATACGGGTAAGATTGTATGGCAAAACAAAACGGAACAACCATTGCTAGGCGGCTCGTTGGCAACAGCGGGTGACCTTGTGTTTATGGGCGAAGGAAATGGTCGCTTTAATGCCTACCACAGCAGTACAGGAGAGCATTTATGGCAGGCACAATCAGAATTTGGTGTGAATGCGCCGCCGATTACTTACACGGCAGATGGTGTGCAATATATAGCCGTTGCCAGTGGCGGAAATTCTATTATGGGTTATAAGCAAGGGGATGCCATGCTTGTTTATAAATTAAAATAATTACTCAGCTGATGCTTTTTGAATGTCTTTGATGAGCTTATCAACCAGCTTGGCTTTGGAAAATAAGTAACCTTGACCATAGTCACAGCCATATTCTRAAAGCAGTGCCATTTGTTGTTGGTTTTCTATACCTTCTGCAATGACCTTAATATCAAGCTTGTGGGCCATGTCGATAATCGAATGACATAGTATTTTATTGTTCTTGTTGGTTTCTAGGCCGTTGACAAAACTCCGGTCCAGCTTAAGAGAATAAATGTCAAAATCTTTTAAATAGCTGATAGATGAATAGCCGGTACCAAAGTCATCAATGGCAATGTTGATGTTTGCCGCCAGCAGTTTTTTAATCAACTTGTTGGTCATTTTGTTTGATTTTAGTACGACGCCTTCTGTTATTTCTACGGTTAGACTATTGGGCTTAATCCCTGATTTTTTGAGTAAATGGGGCCACTTATTTAATTCGCTATTTGAATTGAACTGCTTAGGAGAAACGTTAATACTGACTTCAAAGTCTGAGGCGGCGGTCTCTTGTATCTTACGGATATCTTCTAAACTCTGCTTGAAAATCCAATGGCCAAGGGCTTGGATAACCCCAGTTTCTTCAGCAACTTTAATAATATCATTCGGTTTTATAATGCCTTTAGTAGGGTGATGCCAACGCAAAAGTGCTTCTGCTTTAACAATTTTCTTTGTTGTGAGCTCTACGATGGGTTGATAATGCAATTTAAACTCATTTAAAAGGAGGGCTTTTTGCAAACCATTACTAATTTCAAGGTGGTGAGMTGTTTCTTCCTGCATTGATTTAGTAAACAGCTGCAAACGGTTTCGACCTAACTCCTTTGCTGCGTACATCGCTTGGTCTGCATTCTTAATCAGTGTGGTKGTATCTCTAGTGTCTTTAGGGTAAATAGTCGCCCCAATACTAGAAGTGACATGGACAGTTTTCCCAAGGATATTAAATGGTTTTTCAAGCGACCTTAATATCTTGTCTGCTGTCGATTGAATGACTTTTGAGTTGTCTAAATTATTAAGAATTAACGTAAATTCATCTCCGCCAAAACGCGCAACACTATCTGAAGCGCGTGTCGCATTCGTAATGCGTTGCGCAACAGCGATTAATAATTGATCACCAATCGCATGACCAAATTGGTCATTAACATCTTTGAAATAGTCTAGATCTATAAATAACAATGCAAAAGGGGTTTTGTTCTGGTCTGCATGTTTAATTTCTTCCGCCAACTTTTTATTAAACATGAATCGGTTGGATAGGCCTGTTAAGAAATCAAAATTGGCTTGATCCCAGATGAGTTTTTGTGATTCAGATTCTTTTTGTYTAATGGTTTGTTTAAGGCTATAACTTCTAAAAAATGCGAAGCCAACAAACAAMGAGATAAAAGGTAATGTGTAGATGAAGTAGTTCTTATTATTTTTAGGGGATATGTCCCAGTTCTGAATAATGGCATCTTTTTCATGACTAAATGCGATAATTGATTTGTTGAGAATCGATTGTAGTATTGGCCAATCTTGACGAACTGCCATTGTAATCACAGCATGCGATGGCGCGTAGCCAGCTTTTTTTATAAAATTGATACCCTGAAGCTCAATTTCATAGTCAATCACGATTTCATTACCGATATAGGCATCTATATTGTTCAGTTTAAGTGCATTAAATRCTTCCTCTGCAATATCCACCTCAAATAAATTCAGTTTGGGATGGNTTTTTTGATAAGTACTTTACAAGCTGTCCATGTTTGTAGACAGCAACATATTTGCCGTTTAGACTCTCAATGTCTTGTAGACCCTCCGTTTTTGCGTGTGTATAAATGGTATGGCGAAAGGTAAATAAAGGGCTTAGTGCTTTATATTCGGTATTGTTTAAAGACTGAAGGTTTGATACTGAAGACAGCATGTCTGCATGCACTGGTGTCAGTGCATCATGTGCATCTACTTTCACAAAGTTTAAGTGAAGCTTAGATTCAAGCATGTTCAGGTAATCTGCAAAAATACCTTGAAATTGCTGGCCCTCTGACATGAATTCAATAGGCTTCCAATTATGCTTCAAGGCAATTCGAATTTGATGATGTTGAGCAAGCCAACGCTCTTCTTCTTCGGTAAGTGCTATTGGTGGGACTATATTGAAGCTTTCAGTACTGGGCGTGGACTTTTCGCCAAACGCAGCTGTGGTGCCTAAAATGCCAGTCAAAATAAGACCGAACGCGATGATATAGTCGCGGAAAGGTTTTATTTTTCCATTTTGTTTCCTAATCTCAAACATGCTTGCTGTTCCTCCATATCTTTGTTTTTTTGTTGGTACTATGGTTGGGTTTTACATGCAAAAAGCTAAGGCATATGAAATGATGCTATGCGCCGCTTTCAGTATTGGACGTTAAGTAATTTTTGACAATATTTTCGTTTTTACTCCGTGATACATTCGGTTTATATTATTTTAACTGCAGTATATCTTGCGTATGCTGCCTAACGGTATGTAGTAGGCTAGCATCTTCGATTAACGATTGACCATAAGAAGGGATAAGCGCCGTTAACTTTTTACGCCACCCCTTACTTTGCATTTGTTCAGGAAAGCACCGTTCTAATACTTCAAGCATGACATTAGCACTGACTGAAGCGCCAGGAGAAGCACCTAACAAGGCAGCAAGAGAATGGTCTTCTGCGCTAACAATTTCAGTGCCAAATTCTAGTTTTCCCCATTGGGCATTACTTTTTTTAATAATTTGTACACGTTGGCCCGCCTGCTCAAGTTTCCAGTCATCGCTTTTTGCCTGAGGCAGAAATGTTCTTAATGTTGCCATCCGTTGTTCATGTGTTTGTGTCGCTTCTTTTAATAAGTATTTAGTCAGGCTAAGGTTGTTTTTAGCAACCCCTAACATCGGTTTAATATTATCTTTTTGAATTGACTTTGCTAGATCAAGTGCTGAACCTGTCTTTAAAAACTTAGTCGTAAAGCCAGCAAACGGGCCAAATAACAATGCAGGCTCGCCATTAATGATGCGSGTRTCRAGRTGYGGKACMGACATGGGMGGTGCMYCGANCRGCNGCYTTGCCRTAYACCTTGGWGTWATGCTGYTTGAYGAYGTCKKKMTTGYYACASAYYARCCAYTGRCCRCTSACMGGRAARCCACCRTAGCCNYKGRCTNTCKTYRAKMCCKGWTTTYTGYAGYARYGGYANNNWCGCGCCANNNCCRGCGCCSAGRAAKACAAAGTTAGCATGCAGCGATTGCGTTTTCTTTGTTGCCGTATTGCTTAACGTTACATGCCAATTATTATCGGAAACAGGTCCTTTTTCTTTTTTAAGCGTGTTGACTTGTGTTTCAGTGAATAATGTAAAGTTAGCTTGTTGTTTCAAGTAAGCAACTAAATGGCGTGTTAACGAACCAAAATCAACATCTGAGCCATGATCAATATAAGTGGCGGCAACAGGGGCGTTAGCATCTCTATCCTGCATGATTAACGGCATCCATTCTGTTAGCTGTGCAAATTCATCGCTAAATTGCATGCGTTCGAATAAATGATGTTGTTTCAGTTGTGTATGGCGCTGTTTTAAAAATTGAATATTCTCTTCACCCCAAACAAAACTTAAATGTGGTGTCTTACTAATAAAGTTTTGGGGTGGTGGCAGGATATTGCGTTCGACTAAGCTAGACCATAATTGTAATGAGGTTTCAAACGCGGCATTAATTTCTAATGCACAAGTAATGTCGATACTGCCGTCAGGCGATTGCGGGGTGTAATTTAATTCACAATAGCCAGCATGGCCGGTGCCAGCATTATTGAGTGCGTCTGAACTCTCAAGGGCAACATTTGAGAGACGTTCAACCATTGTGATGCTAAGGTCAGGGTTTAACTGGTGTAGTAAGACACCCAGCGTGGCGCTCATGATGCCGCCACCAACTAGCAGTACATCTACTTCATCGTTTTTCATGGGAGCATTATATTTCAAAATGAAGAAATGCTTCATTTTCTTTCATCGTCAATATTTTGGCTCAAAAAAGCTGACRATCGGATTGTCAATGGTTTYGCATAAAAGGTAGTATCAACTAGTAATTAGGCATATGATGCTGAGGCAATAAGAATACAAAAAATATAGCGGTGTCGAGTAGACGACAGTTTCGATGTTAATTCCACTGGACACTTAGCGTAAGCAAAGGCTCGTAGCTTGAATTYCATGTGTTAAGCCGCGCCTTTTTATTTGGCATAAATTATGCTTTAAAGAACGGCGATGATGCAATTTAARAACAACATCCCYCTGARRTACCTAYATGYCATRTTAATKGGCATAYKCYTAAGCACGTCYGYYTTTTCACAMGCAGCAACAAAAGAGAGCGCGGTGAAGGCTGGGTTTATTTATAACTTTACTAAATATACTGTYTGGCCTAAYGAGGTTAGCGCRCGCGATTTCTTTAATTTATGTGTGATTGGTGAAGACACGCTTGGTGGTGGACTGGACGCCCTCAAAGGGAAGCTAGTGGCGACTAAAAAATTAGTGGTGCATCGTCAGGTGGCAGGAGCCAATCTCAATCGTTGTCATATCGTTTTTATCGCTCAAGATCAGCAACTTAACCTTAAGAAAACATTAAATAAATTGGCAGGCTTGCCGATACTAACAGTGAGTGATCGTCCTGATTTTATCAATAATGGTGGGATGGTCGGTTTAGTTAAGGATGGGACGCATGTGGCTTTTGAAGTGGATATTGTCGCGGTTAATGCTGCTGGTATTCATATTAGTGCGCAACTGCTTAAGCTTGCAAAAGTGGTGAAAGGCTATTAATGAACATCCATCYATATAATGTACGCTTTGTTGAACAAAATGAGACCCACTACTCTGGTACAGAGGCTGCATGTTAACGGGTCTTGAACATAAGTCAGTTCGAAAAAAGCTGATTTTCACTTCAATGTTGGTCACTGGGTTGGCAATTTTTGTCGGAATGATGATTTCGATTGTGGAAGATGTTAGGTATACGCGGCAAACAACACGTGARCAATTGGTTGTTTTGGCGGACATGGTTGTTGCGCATAGYATTTCTGCAGTCATGTTTAATGACAGTAAAGCGGCGACAGAATCCTTACAGTTGTTACACGCGAATAAAACGGTTTCTCACGCGAAAATTTTAGACCACCGTGGGGAAGTTTTTGCTGCGTATGAGGATGAAACCATTAGACCAACTTCTTGGATGTCTAATTTTCCTGCGTTAGTAGAATTGAATGTTCAGCGCGCGATTGTGACTGAAAATAATGTGGCAGCTACGTTACACATTTTAGCTGATATGACGCACATATGGAGTGCGTTAATTACACAATGGTTAGCCAAGCTTGCTGTGTTAAGTACGATATTTTTAGTCAGTTATTTGGTTTTTAGGAATACTAGTAATTATGTTTTAGGTCCAATTCAACGTTTAGCCAAAGCCATTCGCGAAATTATTGATAGCGGTAATTATTCATTACGTGTGGAAAAAACTTCTGTTGATGAGTTGGGTGAATTAACTGARGAGTTTAATTTAATGTTATCCCAGATTGAAGACAGGGATAACCAACTACAACAAAGTAATGAAGCGTTGGCTCAAGTGCAAGAACCCATCGTATTAAGGGATGCAGACCTTCGTTGTCAATATATTAACCCTGCTTTTAMKRCNYTATTTKRWTATWMRCNTTGAWRARGTMRAAGGGCAGACCGTTTCTTTACGGACCACAAGCGAAATGGGGCCAGAGCTTACACAAGAAGAGATTTATTCCGTCGCAAAAAATGAGGGAGTCTATAGAGGTGAGGCTTACCTGCAAACGAAAGGTGGTGAAGTAATCCCCATACAACGGCATATCAGCCCTGTGAGAGATAAAGCTGGTGCCATTAAAGGGTATGTGACTGTTCTTTCCGATATATCAGAAAAGAAACAGGCAGAGAAAATCATTTGGCGACAAGCCAATTTCGATGTACTCACGGGCTTGCCAAACCGCTTTATGTTTATGCATCAGTTAAAACAAGAAATGGCTAAAATGCATCGTGTGAAGTTGCCGCTTGCGCTTCTGTTTCTTGACCTTGATCATTTTAAAGAAATTAATGACACGCTTGGGCATGATATGGGTGATGTCTTATTGAAAGAGACTTCTGAGCGAATTATTGGTTGCTTACGAGGCACCGATGCCATTAGTTACATGGAGAATGTTGCACGTCTTGGCGGCGATGAGTTCACGATTATCCTTAGTGAATTGAAAGACGAAGATGGTGCTGAAATTGTCGCTAAAAGAGTGTTGGATAAACTGGCGCAGCCATTTAACTTGGGTAAAGAAGTGGTGCATATTTCTGCCAGTATTGGCATTGTCGAAACGTATCCCAACGAATCTCTTGATTCAGAGACATTAATTAAATATGCAGATATTGCGATGTACGATGCCAAACAAAAGGGCCGTAATCGATATAGCCGCTTTAGCCAATCAATGTTATTTGAAACACAAAAACGTAGACGCTTAATTAATGATATTCATAATGCACTAAAAAATGAAGAGTTTCAGCTTGTTTATCAACCGATTATGGATATGCAAACAAATGAAATTCACAAAGCAGAAGCGTTAATTCGTTGGCATCATCCGACAGAAGGCTTAGTTAACCCCAGTGATTTCATCTCAGTTGCTGAAGATGCAGGCCTCATTGTTGGGATTGGTGATTGGGTATTCCGTCAGGCAGCACAACAAGTAGCTGTTTGGCGCAAAACATTACATAAAGACTTCCAAATTAGTGTTAATAAATCACCTGTGCAATTAACCGCACCTGATGAAGGGCAAAAAAAGTGGTTTGATTACTTAGCTGAGCTTGGTTTGCCGGGCGAAAGTATCACTGTTGAAATAACAGAGGGTGTATTTTTAAATAAAAGCACATTGGTGACTGATAAGCTTTTAGGATTTCGTGATGCAGGCATGCAAGTTTCATTAGATGATTTTGGAACGGGTTATTCCTCACTCTCTTACTTGCTAAAATTTGATATTGATTATATTAAAATTGACCGATCATTTGTGCAAAATCTCTCTATCCGATCTGAAGATTTCGTGCTTTGCGAAGCAATGATTGTGATGGCGCATAAGCTAGGAATTAAAGTCGTAGCCGAAGGCATTGAAACACAAGTGCAGCTTGGCATGTTACTAGGCGCTGGTTGTGACTATGGCCAAGGCTATTTGTTAGCCAAACCTTTGTCAGCAAAAGCCTTTGAGCGTATGCATAAAGATAGAGATGTAAAAGCCTATATGTTAAGCGCTTAAGGTAGATGGCCCTTAGTCATTACTGATTACGTAAATCCCATACATCATTAAGAGACCTTACTTTAGCGTCTAAATCTGTTTTTGATTGTGCTAAATTTTCTTTAGATGTCGTTTCTTCTGTAATTAATTGGTCTAGTCTGGCCTGTGCATCTGCTACGCGCTGCTCTTGCTGCGAAATGCGCGTCAATAGACCTTCATGGCTTGATTGGTTTTTGTTATACAGCACRCGTGCTTCATAGGCATTACGTTGCTCATTCTGAATATCTTTTGCAGCTGCAAGAGAAGGGRTTAAGCAAAGTGACGTAGCAAAAGCKAGCGCACTTATTGTTAAAGACTGTTTGACCATCATTGTGATTCTGCTCCCTAAGTTTTTAATTGTATTGTAATCGAATTGATACAAAAAATATTCAAGCACATGCMGATGAACAGCACGCACTCGGTTAGTTGATTTTTTTGAATGATAGTTCATTTGAATTGAATCATATACGATATTTTTTACTTGTATCAAATGATAGCAGGCAAAATAAAAGCCTCACATTGCTGTGAGGCTTTTAGTATTTGGCTCCCCAACCTGGGCTCGAACCAGGGACACATGGATTAACAGTCCATTGCTCTACCAACTGAGCTATTGGGGAATCGATAGGGCTTCTTTATTGCTGAAGCACTTAACGAAGGCGTGATAATACTGGCTAAGGGCTTGTTGGTCAATAACTAGAACGCATAATTTACGCTTAAATTGTTTAAACCGCTTAAATAACTTTAGCTCAGTGCTTTTTCTATTCTATCTAGCGCATTAATCAGGTTGTCCATTGATGTTGCAAACGAGATTCGGAAGTAACCTTCCGCGCCAAATGCTGAGCCTGGCACAACTGCAACATCAAATTTTTCTAACAAATATTCTGCCAAAGCCATATCGCTTGCCTCTGCGATTTTCCCAGTTTCATGCAGGTTGCTAATCGCTTTACGGGCATCAGGGAATGCGTAAAACGCACCGCCTGCTTTTAAACAGCTTAAGCCTCTTATGGTGTTGAATCGGTCAACAACATACGCATGCCGCTCTTTAAATGCGTCTAGCATCGGTGTAATGCAGTCTTGCGGGCCTTCTATTGCCGTTTGCGCTGCCACTTGTGAGATAGAAGTCGGATTGCTTGTCGATTGGCTCTGTAATATCCCCATCGCTTTAATGATATAGCTTGGGCCTGCCGCATAACCAATACGCCAACCAGTCATGGAATAGGCTTTAGACACACCATTTAGCACAATGCAGCGGTCTTTTAACGCAGGGGTAGCATTGAGGATGTTGTAGAACTTATCACCTGTTAAATTCACGTGCTCATACATGTCATCTGTCGCAACGAGCACATGCGGGTGTTTCAGTAACACTTCACCAAGCGCTTTAAGTTCATCCAGCGTGTAAACAGCGCCTGTTGGGTTAGAAGGGGAGTTAAGCATCACCAGTTTTGTTTT
>NVTX01000072.1 GCA_002401735.1 Methylophilaceae bacterium
AAAGTTATCAACTTTGTTTGCATTTGTTTCATAGTAATTCATCTCTTGTCCCTCGTACCAAAATTAGGAATGTATTCCTATATTGATCTCAAGCAAGGACATGGGGATATCTTTCTTATGTTTTACATCGCTTTTTGTTAAAACCTTGGGCTGTGCAAAATATTAAAAATAGCCTATTAAACCCCTTTTGTTTCTAGCTTGGTTCGTCATATGTCTAAGCTAAACTGGCTTTCACCTAGTTTAACTTGAACTAGGACTAAGCACTGGGGGTTTTATGACAAGCAATGTTATTAATTTACCTACTTATGGCAAAGCCATTAGCCTTGATGATCAAGGTGTTTACTTTATATTGAACGAGAGTACGAGTACAGTTCAAAGTGTTTTTCAATTAGCTTATGACGATGAGTGGTATCTATACCAACTTGAAAAAACGTCAGTTGAAGATGAAGCGCGTTGGGCAATCATGGCCGAGGGCGAGGATTTTTCTCTAATGAGCATGCCAACAGCAGAGCTTACCCGATACTTCTCTAGGCCTGAATATGCAGAGCCAAGAGGTGCTTGGCAAGTGATTCGAAACGGTAAGTACGGTTTTGGTAAATTCACCCCTGTGGATCAAAATGAACCGGTCAGCCATGCCATACTTTTATTCTCAGACAATGAAATGTTAGAGCCAGTGCGCATTCACAAAGCGAACGAAGAAACCTTAAAAAATGCAGAACAAGTTGCAATGGATAAAGAGGTCGCGTTAACTTAGTTCGTTAAAGGTTTTTATTGTATCCTTATGGGTATGATACCAACACTAGTTTTTGACATTGAAACCATCCCAGATGCGCAAGGCTTGCGTACTTTGTTGGATGTACCTACGGATACATCAGATGAAGATGTCGTGAACCTCGCTTTGCATCAGCGCAGGCAAAAAAACGGGACAGATTTTTTACCTTTATATCAGCATCGTATCTGTGCAATCTCTTGCGCTTTGCGCCAAGGTGATGATTTTCGTATTTGGACACTTGGCGATAAAGATGCCAGCGAAGCTGAAATTATTCAACGCTTTTACGATGGTATTGAAAAATACACCCCACAAATTATTTCATGGAATGGTAGCGGGTTCGATCTGCCTGTCTTACATTATCGTGGCTTGATTCATGGCATTAATGCTAGCCGTTATTGGGATATGGGCGAGGACGATAAAGAGTTTAAATGGAATAACTATCTTAGCCGCTACCATATGCGTCATCTAGATTTAATGGAAGTCATGGCGATGTATAACGGTCGTGCAAACGCACCATTAGATAGCTTAGCCAAGCTATGTGGTTTTCCCGGCAAGTTGGGCATGGATGGTAGTCAAGTGTGGGATGCGTTTAAAGAAGGCAAGCTAACCGAGATTCGTGACTACTGCGAGACCGATGTTGCCAATACGCACTTGGTTTATTTGCGCTTCCAATTGATGCGAGGTCAATTAACCAAAGACGCATATGCGCGTGAGATTGCATTGGTGCGGGAAACATTAACTGGCTATCAAGGTGAGCATTGGGACGCATTCTTAACTGCTTGGCAGTAGCCAGCACCAAGAAATTCGGCGCTAAGCAGTATGGATGCTATTCTTACGTTTCACATGCATTGCATACCAAATAAGGAATGTGCCCAAAACATAATACGCTTGTAAAGCAGCGTTATTTTTTTATTGTGGAATCGAAATATTCAAGCTGCTTAACAAATAATAGTAAGTAAATATTGTTAACACGCCCAAACCTAGCACTAGAATAATCCGATACTTAAAACCATGCTTGTGATGTTTGTCTCGGTGCTTGTGTGAGGCGACATCCATCATCTCATCGCCAAAGTAAATAGACAAAAAAGTGCCGATGATGCTAATCAATAAAATACTCCAATACGGATAAGCTTGCGTCAAAATATGTTTCAGTAATTTAGTTAAAAATGTAAGTTCATAAGTGTCTTTTGACGATGACAGCATATAGATGTTGATGCCGATAGCGATAAACCATACGACCGCTTGTGTTGCCGCCATCTTGATACCAAACAGCAACCGGATAGGAAAAGCGATAATAAAACCGCCATCTGCTACAGGGGTGCACAAGACAAAAAAGCTCCAAGTTAACAAGGCTAAACCAAAGCCTGTTGCGGCATCAAATTTCCAGCTAACATATCCAAAATAAGCAACAAGGATAAAAATCAANCCAAGAAACTTAAATATTGTTTCTTTATGTGTTTCGTGTTTTTGATGGAAGTCGATTGCTGCATTATTCATATTTTTTAATTCACATGTTATTAATAGGCATTCACCTTAGACTGTGCTTTTAAGGTGTGTTTACTCCACGGCTTTGTTGAAGCTGGTGCATGTTTCTACAGTCTCTTTGGTACAGAAGGTTAGGCCCGTATTAATCACCATTGGGTATGCTTCTCCATCTGTAATTAATTTCAATACTTYAATCGCCCACCACCCCATTTCATAAGGCCTTTGGCCTACATTAACGGTTGAAATGCCTTCTCTGAGGTGTTGTAGCTGAGCGGGAAGCGTATCAACATTAGCGAAGAGTAACTTTCCAGTTTTAATGTTATCTTTAAACGGCGCCATTGTTTTTCGGTAAAGGGCTGGTAAAAACTGAGATCCGCCACCGGTGCTCATGAACACTTCGACATTGTAACGGTCAATCGTTCTCAACATCTGGGCAGTCGCTCTTTCATAATCACCCATCTGATGCAGTGGGCAGCCTGAAAGGTTTTTCCACTTCGCTGTTTCTGTGCCATCTTTGGTCAACCCATCCATGATTCCGCCAATTCTCACCTGATGGTTGGGTGAATCTGGCCTTTCTGCTTGAATACAAAAAGTCCCTCCCTGAGGTCTTAGTTTTCTCACTTCAGTCCCTAACGCTCTTCCTAATAGGTAATTATTTGTTCCAATGTAAGCTAGGCTGATGTCGGTGCTCAGTGGAGAGTCAAAAGAAACAATTGGCTTTCCCCAGGCTCTTAATTTATCGCCTACCGTTTCAGCTAAGAATCCTTTCCTGACCCCCGAGACAGCAATGCCATCTACCCCAGCTTCAATTAAAGACAAAAGATCCTTCTGTTGGAAACGCATGTTGCCATAGGTGCTGCCATAATAGATGCAGTGAACCCCCAGCTTTTCCGCAGCGTCAAGGCATCCTTTTTCTGCGATTTTAAAAAAAGGGCCGACTACATTTTTAGGGAGCATGGCGAAGACAGTGCCACCTTCGCTTTTAATCTGCTTGATTAATGCAAGCTTCTCAGCTTTTTCAGCCGCTGTAAAAGCGAAGGTTGATGCACTTGCGAACACAAAAGCCGATGCCAATAAAGCTAGTAATAATTTTTTCATGAGAACCTCCTATTAAATGCAACTAAAGAAGACCTGCTTTTTTCTTATATTAACTTTGAAAGAGAGTTTGCATTAGATACGGCGAACTGTCAGAAAAACACCAACAACCATAAAGGCCAAGCCAAGAATACGCTGATTAGTCATTGGATTATGTTGCGCACCTAATAGGCCATAATGATCTATTATAACCATAGATATTAACTGACCCAATAATACAAAAGAAACTGCGTTACCCACACCAAACTTTGGTGCAACCCATGTAATACCGAGAATGTATGCTATTACAAATATTCCACCGAGATAAAAATACAGTGGAATAGATTCTAGCGAAACGGACTTTGGTATGCCTCCAGAAAGAAAAAGAAGGCCTAGTGAAATAGCCCCCCCAACAAAAAATAGAATTGTGGTTGCTAGCGTAGGACTATGAAGTTTAGTACCTAATCCACCATTTAACGCGGCCATTATTGGTATTCCTAACCCCGCTACCAACATTAACAGCGCGAAAAATAATGTGTGATGAGAAATATTCATAAAAGCGCATTGCAAGGTCTCGCTGGAAACTTAACACTATTCGATAAAGTGCTGAGTTTCCAATCGTAGTATGGCTCTATATAGAGAATATAAAACATCACCTTATTCTCCCCGTTTTCTTCGCTCWGTCACTAACTCCCCRCCTATTCCCCAATTGYCCATCTCCACTTCATCAATAACGACGACAGTGGTAGCGGGATTYTTTCCCAGCACATCAGAAAGCAATTTTGTGACACCTGCGATTAACGCCTGTTTATGTTTAGTGGTGACACCTTCATTCGTTATTTTAATGTTTACATAAGGCATTACTATTCTCCAGCATTGGATTGGCGCTGATAATGATCAGGGGCATGGGAATACATTTTATTAACAATGCTCCATTGCCCCTGTTCTTTCAGCAAAGACAGAAAGTCTATGTAGAAATTCCCCAAAAGCGGGCAYTCAACTTTCACCATTGCTTGCKYACCCAMTATRTCAATATTRATMATTYGRTAGCTGTAGYTTTCGTTTRTYKCRCTGGGGATRRCTCTATTGACAACGCGATGCAACCATTCATCCCGTGTAAGCCTTAAACCTTGCGACTGCAAATTAGCAGTAGGATGAAAAACCTTTCGTAACTGTTCTGCRTCKGCRTTATAAAGCCCTTCAAAATATTCATTTATCAGTCGTGTTACTTCAATTAAATCAGMGTCATCCATARCGARTCCTCGTAGARMTTTTGAAGCTATGCTTAAACTTCATAMGCAGCTGACTGTTTCGTTTCATTTGCTATGGCGCGYTGAAAATTCRCTAAATTCAATATGGMAGYTAACAAGTTGCGAGTMCGTTCCCCCATTAGAATATCGACAGGGAAAAACGGRGTCCATCGCGAATAGACGGTCAACATAATATCGGCGGCRGAATAGTGTTCYCCACCTAAAAATTTTTGWCCTTGCAAACGCTGYTCAACAACMYTCCATAGGGAGCTAACACYGTCAGCTGCCGCATTTAGTGCAATTTTTTTTGCTGTATCATCTATATCCAGCGAYGATATGAAGAATAATTTGCTGTAGGCGGGATGCATTGTCGCATTCGCAAACATAATATCTTCTATGGCCTGACTTCTCTCARCAGTGTTGCTAGGGAACATCGGCGTTGCCTGTTTCTCCAGTATATTTATCATGATAGCMGCACCCTCTAGCAAAACCGTRTCKTTATGTTTGAGTGCTGGCACTRYRCCTGTTGGRCTAATTYTATTGWAATGAKCTACYCCRCGCTTATCAATAATTTCTACCTYATGACCAAGTTCGTGTAACACAACTTGAGTGGCAAGTGAGCAGGCATTTGGGCTGTAGTAGAGCTGATACATAATGATTCCTTTGTAGTTCATCGTTAATGAGATAGTGATCATATACTTGCTTATTGAATGAATAAATGGATACAATGTGAACATACTGTTCGYATTTGGGAGATTGTTGTTGGACAAGCTTAAATCAATGGAGGCTTTTCTACGCTTGGCAGAGTTGGGAAGCTTTACTCGCGTGGCAGAGCAAAGAAACACTTCAAAATCGCAAATCAGTAAAGAAATTAGTGCACTAGAAGCCAGTTTAAGCGTGCGCCTGGTACATAGAACAACCCGCAATATACGCCTAACACCTGAAGGTGAGACCTATCTTTTACATTGCCGAGAGATATTGCAAAAAATCGAATACGCCGATACATTGCTGCTCGATCAAAAAAATAAACCCAGTGGTAAATTAAAAATAAATGCACCAATGGCTTTGGGGATTACGCATCTAGCAAGGCTTTTTTCTGATTTTATGACGGCTTACCCTGACATTCAACTGGATGTGCATTTAGGAGATGAACCTGTCGATTTAGTTGAGCAAGGTTTTGATTTAGGTTTTAGAGTCTCGAGCCGAGTACTTGATTCAAATTATGTTGGCAGACCTTTACGAGACTTTTCCTACCATGTATGTGCCGCTCCAACTTATATTGATTGCCACGAATCAATTATGAAACCCTCCGATTTGAAAAATCATAATTGTTTTATCTATAGCTATTTCCAAGGAAAAGCCGAGTGGCCTATCGAAGCGGGAATATCCGTTGCCGGTACGTTAAAAGTCAATAGCACTATTTTTTTGATGGAAATGATAAAGCAAGGTTTGGGTATTGGYCTTATTCCTGAGTTTGTATGTAAAGAATCAATCAAAGATGGCTCTGTGGTATCGCTACTTGACGATCACACTAAACCTAAATTGACTTTATACGCACTATATCCTGTTAGAAATTTTGTTCCAYCAAAACTGAAATTATGTATTGAATTTCTTGAGAAATGGTTMAAGGACAATTATTAATAAATTGACTCTGATTCAAACTAATTCAATGAAAAATNCKASKAAYARRAANTARRTRNTYTAYTKTWKRRWAYWNNAAMGATGTACTTCTTTCAGAACAGGTTAATCTAAYGCCTYGCACAGGGGYGCGAGCGTCCGGCACCAAAAGTCAAAGTTGCTGCAATTTATTATATTTTCTTTTCTATTGCTCGTTGCAGCTTTTCAAGCTCATCAAGAAYRCCCATAAATTTTTTGCCGAATTCMGTAACCTTGTACTCTACTCTTAGAGGTGYTTCATTATAAGAAATACGYTCCAAAATACCGAACGCTGTATTTCTTTTTAAGCACTGATTAAGTACCTTTGTCGTTAARCCTTCAACACTACGTACCATTTCACCCGGTCGGTTAATACCGTTGGCAAGTAATTGATATACCGTAAGAGACCATTTGCAGCCATAGATCGTCTCAACCATCTGCGCGCTTTTAGCTGGAGCTATTTTTTTTGAAAATATTTTTTCTTTAGTTTTCATAAAGATGTACCGAAAAGTGCCTACCTTACCAATATGTGCTTACTGTTTAGTATCTCAAGTATTGGTTAAATTGTCTCTACACATTAACACTTTCAGGAGAGATAACATGAAAAATTCTAGTATTGCTTTGATCATTGGTGGATCTAGTGGCATGGGGTTGGCAACCGCAAAACAATTAGTAGCTCAGGGCATCAAAACTGTCATTCTGGGAAACAACGAGRCGAAGTTGGAAACAGCCAAAACTGAGCTTGAGGCCATTGCTAATAGCGATTTGGTAGAAACAATGCAAGCTAACCTATATGAACAACAAGATGTAGAAAATGTTATTCAAGCGCTTAACAACGAAAAGCGACACATCAAATACCTTGTGAACGC
The DNA here is from genome assembly GCA_002401735.1 of Methylophilaceae bacterium. Taxonomy (GTDB): domain Bacteria; phylum Pseudomonadota; class Gammaproteobacteria; order Burkholderiales; family Methylophilaceae. The sequence goes on from NVTX01000072.1 coordinate 7,107, forward strand.
TGCGGGTTATTTTAACCCTAAGCCGTTCATCGAACACACAGTAGACGACTATAATGCTTATGCCGTATTAAATTGCGCTACGTTTTTTATTAGCCAAGCTGTTACTAAAAACATGATTGATAACGGAGGGGGTTCCGTTGTGCACATTGGTTCCATGTGGGCTAAGCAAGCTATTAAAGCAACACCTTCTTCGGCGTATTCAATGGCCAAAGCTGGTTTACATGCCTTAACGCAGCATATGGCAATGGAATTAGCAGAACACAACATTAGAGTTAATGCGGTCTCTCCTGCGGTAGTAAAAACACCCATCTATGAATCATTTATTGACCCTGCGGAAATGGATGATGCCTTGGCGGGATTTAATGATTTTCATCCGATCGGCCGCATAGGCACACCGGATGACATTGCAAACAGCATTATGTTCCTTTTGAATAATGGCTCAAGCTGGGTAACAGGTGCCATTTGGGATGTTGATGGCGGAGTGATTGCAGGTAGAAACTAAACGATTAGCTTGGTGCTTAACATGACGACACAAATTAATGCAGATTTTTCACAACGAATCGTGATTCAACCCGATGACTATCGCTGGGTTGAATCGCCCATGCCTGGCGTGGAACGAATGATGCTCGATAGAATTGGTGATGAAGTCGCACGTGCAACATCTATTGTTCGTTATGAGCCTTTTAGTGAATTCTCGTCACATACTCATATTGGTGGCGAGGAATTTTTTGTACTCGACGGTGTGTTTTCTGACGAGCATCAAAGCTATGCTAAAGGTAGCTATGTACGTAACCCTATTGGCACATCACACACGCCTAAAATAGGCAAAGAAGGCGCAACTATTTTCGTTAAACTACAACAATTTGACAAAGCAGATACACAACAAAAAGTGATTAATACCCAAACAGAACGATGGCATCAAGGACAGGTAGATGGCCTAATGGTCATGCTACTACATGAATTTGAAAGTGAACACGTAGCGTTAGTGAAGTGGGCGCCGAATACTCAATTCAACAYTCACCAACATTGGGGTGGAGAAGAAGTTTTTGTATTAGAGGGTACTTTCCATGATGAGCATGGCAGCTAYCCTAAAGGTTCATGGCTACGCAGCCCTCATCTAAGTCGACATAATCCTTTCWCCAAAGAARATAGCGCATTGATTTATGTAAAGACAGGGCACATGTAAATATAACGCCTTGCTCACCGGGGAATTGGGAGCGTAGCGAGTAATTTTTCCGCGTGCAGCAACTTGTTACATGCAGCCTTATGACTTGATTGATTTAATTAGCTTGCTGATTTGTTCAACGCCATCATAAGATGATGGCAGATTTCCATCATCTGTTACTATTCCTGAAAATATCACGTTTTCAAACTTTTCTAGTGATCCAGCGTCCTGTTTTTTAATTTCACTAGAATAGTCGGAATAATGCTGAATAAAACGACACAGGGTTTTGCGAAGGTCAATTTGCAAAAGCTGAGACTTTACCGACTTGTAGTTAAACAGTAATACCCTGAAATAATATATTGCGATGGCAGCCAAAGATATCGTTGGAAATATCGATACTATAAGCCCATCTTTAATGGCTGAAATGTTGTCTATATGATAGACGATTATGACAAGCTCAGCTAGAACTGGCAGAACAATAAGTACAGACAAAATCTTTAGCCAGAATAGTATATTATCTCTTTCGGTCGATTTAGCTGTGGCGAGATCATCAAAGCCTTGATATAAACCTACAAAGTTAAAACCGTTCTCATATTTTTCCAGTGACTCTTTAAGCTTGTTTACTCTTCCTTCTTTAGCGGATAGCTCTGTATCCCAGTCTTCTCTAAGCTTTTCGGCCTTAGCCGAAACCGCGTTAAAGTCTTTAATACTTTCAATAGAGTCGCTATTGGCAATTGATTTAAATATGGCAATTGGCATCTCTCTAATTGCATATTCAATCTGTTCTTTAGCACTATGCTCAAATGAATCGACATTATTGAACACAAAGCGTCTTGCAGCTTCAAATTCCATGGCAAGATTATTTTTCATCGACAGGTAGAGTTCGAATAAGAACCTAAAACACATTGAGCAAATATCATCTAGCCCTTCTTTATCGAGTGCTTTTTCTTCATCTGAAAGCCTGCTAATGAATTGATCGCCTATCCATGCGATATTTATTTCGCACAACTTGTCCCACTCTGCCGGCCTATTTGTCATAGCGCTTGTGACTAAGCGAATTAGACTATTTCTTTGCTTTTCAAAGTCATCAGCAGGTACAAGTCCGTCGATTTTATGTTTAAACTTAGCAAGCACTGTTTTACTTTGGTTAGTATCGAAAAGAATCTTCATCTATGCTCTCTTGAGTGAGTTGTAGGCATGTAACGTTAAATTAAGATACCGTCTTGGCAGTCAAGTATTTTTGACAAGATAATTGGCATCAAATGGTTTGCCCGACTTCAGCACGCCGTAAATAATATGCAGTAGCTTGCGCATCACTGCGCCGATAATGAGCATATTCGATTTACCCGCCTTTTTCAACCGATCAGCAAACGTTTTAATGATTGGATTAAACCTTCTCGCCACAATAGCAGGCATATATAACGCTCTTCTAACCGTTGCATTGCCTTTCTTAGATAAACGAGACCTAGCACTAACCGAACTGCCTGACTGATGAATGGTCGGATTTAACCCAACAAAAGCAACTAGTGCTTTAGCAAATTT
>NVTX01000073.1 GCA_002401735.1 Methylophilaceae bacterium
GTTAAGTGATTATCCGTCAACTGCTGGCGATGAACAGATATCAATATTAAACAGTTTGACGTTGGTAACTGATCGTATTATTGATTTAACGACCAATGGTCCCGTGGATCCCTCGTCTGTTTATTGTGAGAGCGATGGGAATGGTGGCGTTGATGTTTATGGCCTAGATGGTATCCGTTATGACGATGAAAAAACACGTGACCAGGAAACTAGCTTGTTCGCATTACAGGCTGCTTATATGGCGACAAAAGGAAATCATGACTTTTCTGTGGGCGTTGAATACACAGTAGAAAATGAAAAACGTTGGGAATTAGATGACTTTGGCACAGACAATTTAAATGCCTTAGCTGTCGGCAATGACCTAGCCAACCCAAACCCAAACCTTGCCTTTACTGGAAAATACTCTAAAACAGGCAATAGCATTAAATCCAAAGGCACTAGCTTTGCGATATATGCTTTTGACACCATAACACTTAGCGAACAGTGGGCAATTAACGGTGGCTTACGCTTCGAGGATTACACATCATCAGCTCGTCCATCATTCACGGACTCTACTGTAAAACACAATCGTAGTGATGACATGCTTAGCTGGAATGCTGGTGTCGTTTATAAAGTCCGAGAAAATGGCAACATCTACTTTGGTGTTGGCAAATCATTTAACCCCGCCGCAGAAGACCTAACTGCTAGCACAAGAGGCAATGAAATTGATTTAGCGCCTGAGAAAAGCTATGGCTACGAGCTAGGTACTAAATGGGAGCTATTTGGCGACAGGCTATTAGCCAGTGCTGCAGTTTTCCGTACTGAAAAAACCAATGCGCGTAGTGACGATCCTCTCGATGGTGGAGGCGCTGACTCTCGTGCTAACATTCTAGAAGGCGAGCAAGTGGTTCAAGGACTTGAACTAAGTGCCTTTGGTCAAATTACGCCAAAACTATCATTAACGGCYAGTTACACCTATCAAGATAGCGAGGTAACGAAAGCATCTGGTGAAGACAAMRCSNATSARSMAGGAAATGAATTAGCACGAACACCGAAAAACTCAGTAAGTGTATGGGCTAGTTACCAACCTAGTGCCAAATGGACTATCGGTGCAGGCCTTGAGTATGTAGATGAGCGCTATAACAGCTCAAGTAAAGGTGGTCGAGAGAAAGCACCTGATTACCATGTGTTTGATGCAATGGTTGCTTACCAAGCAACGGATAAATTACTGTTGCAACTCAATGGTTACAACCTGACCGATGAACGTTATGTAGATTTAGTAGGTGGTGGGCACTTTGTGCCAGGCAATGGCCGCAGTGCAAACTTATCTGCTTTTTACACATTCTAAAAGGCGTGCTTCACTTAAAGCCATCAAACGTAACGTTTGATGGCTTTGTTTTTATGAAATATACCCACCTAGCATCATTATGGTAATGTGCTATTTAAAACAAATTAACTTTCTATTTTTTCGATATGCTATTAAAAATCCCTCAAGTATTAAATAAAGAACAAGTTGCACAAGGCCGTGCAATATTAGAAGCTGCAGAATGGGTAGATGGTAGTGTGACGGCTGGTTATCAATCGACACTTGCCAAAAAGAACATTCAGTTGCTAGAAGATTCACCCGCTGCCATACAAGTGGGAGACATGATTCTAGGTGCGTTAGCCCAGCAACCACTTTTTATGTCGGCCGCCCTACCCTCCAAAATATTCCCTCCCTTATTTAATTGCTACCAAAATGGGCATGCATTTGCCGAGCATGTCGATAACGCAGTGCGCCATGTAAAAGGTACCCCCGTTAAAATCCGTACTGATTTGTCCATGACATTATTTTTTTCAGAACCTGAAGAATATGATGGTGGTGAATTAATTGTGCAAGACACTTATGGTGAACATACGGCAAAATTTGCTGCTGGTGATATGGTGCTTTACCCATCGACCAGCTTACACCGCGTGACACCCGTCACGCGCGGTCAACGCTTATGTTCATTTTTTTGGTTACAAAGCATGGTGGCACGCGATGAGCAGCGTAGCCTACTGTTTGATATGGATAATGCTATTCAAGCATTACGACAAAACCATGATGATGAAGATCCAGCACTCATCAAGCTAACTGGCGTTTACCACAATCTGCTTCGGCAGTGGGTACAAACATAAGCCACGCAATCCTTTAACGGCATTGTCGCCTTTGTGTATCCAGCAACGTTTAATTCCGATAACCACCATTTCGGCTCAAAAAACGTTACAATTTAGCCATGATTAAACACAAAAAATTACTACTGCCTTTCGCTATATTAGGATTGGTCGCGTTGATGGCTTTCAGCTATTTCAATCAGCCGAAAATTGCTGATGCCGTATTCACGACAATTGAGGGTGAAAAAATTAGCATGGCATCCCTTAAAGGTAAGGTCGTGTTAGTGAATTTCTGGGCAACCGATTGCACTAGCTGCGTGAAAGAAATGCCAGATTTAATTAACACTTATAATAAATACAAAAACAAAGGCCTTGAGATTATCGCGGTCGCGATGCCATACGACCCGCCAGCACAAGTCGTTAATTTTGCAACACAGAAGAAGCTGCCGTTCCCCGTGATGCATGATGGTTATGGGAATATCGTACAAAAGTTTGGGGGGATATCAGTTACGCCGACAGCGCTCATCTACAACAAAGAGGGTAAACGCATACAGCATGCAGTCGGCACCCTCAATTTTGATAAATTACACGCACTTCTTGATAAGGAACTTAGCTAATGCTTTGGGTAAAAGCTTTTCATATTATTTTTGTCGCCAGTTGGTTTGCTGGCCTGTTTTATCTCCCACGTATATTTGTAAACCATGCAATGGAAACCAATGCTGAAGCAATTAAGCGCTTAACATTGATGGAGCAAAAGCTATATCGTTTTATGCTACCTCTCGCGTTACTAGCACTTGGTTTTGGCGTATGGCTAATGGTCGGATATGGCATCACAGGTAAATGGATGCACCCAAAATTAACCTTGGTACTAGGACTAATCGCTTACCACTGGTATTGCGGCAAAATTATGCGCGACCTCAAGGAGGGGAAGAACAACCGCAGCCATGTATGGTTTCGCTGGTTTAATGAAATCCCAGTACTCGCATTAACGGCTATTGTTATTTTAGTGGTGGTTAAACCCTTCTAAAACAATTCAAAGTCATGGATATTTTAAACTCAAACTGGCTAATACAAATGCTCAAGAAGGCGGGGAAAACGCCCCAAGAGCGACTGCTTAGCTTATTTGACATCCTAAACGATTGGACAGAAGCACCTGGCGTTACTAAGCAGTTTTCCATTGGCGAGCATGCTGATGATGCCAACCTGCTAAAAACGTATCTTAGCCTAGAAGCGGCTAAGGCTGGCGCGGCATTACCGGAGATGCTTGCGACGCAACTTTACTTTATGGCGTTATCGGCCATTCAAGAAAAACTATTAGGTAACAACCAGGCTGGGCTTATGCATGCAAAAAGTGCTGCTGAAGCGTTAATCACGGCACAAACAAAAAAAGACTTTCATATTGCTAGGTCATCTGTTTATGCCATCGTAGCAAGCTTTATCGGCGCACTTGTGATTGCTGGCGGCATACTCTACCTGAACAAACAGTATTCAGATGCCCCGCCTAAGCTAGCTAGCAATGAGCTAGTAACCGAATTCAAGCCCGCCTTTAATACCGCTATCGCCTCTCCACAAAGCACAGCAGCGCTTGTTGCACAGATAGAGAAAATGCGCGGTGGCAACTGCCAATTACTTGAAGCGCTACAACTACCTGACAAATACAAATCCATTTATTTTGAAAATATTGTACTAGGCCAAATCAGCACCGACCCAAGTAATCAGAAATTAGTCCGTAAATGGCTCCAAAAAATACGCTGCAACTACACACCAATGCTAATGGAAAAATCTACTTAATCCTTACGTAATAACAAAAAAGCCAGCCCAAATAATTCTGAGCTAGCTTCCTAATGGGATGCCTACTTCTATTCTGTAATTTTTTTCAAATTATCTAGACCGCCCTTAAATACTGCGTGAATTGTATCTGTTCCTGCTTTGTCGTCCTGACCTTTAGCTGGGTAAGCAGATAAATCTTTACGTTTAAACTTGGCTGACCAAACAACCTTAGTCGTAGATGCGGTCATTGCCTTTACTTGGATGTTTGCAGAATAATTGCTTACAGGAAGTACACTTTCATTGATCACGTAAGCGTAGGTCATATTCTCTGCGCTACGGCTAGTAAGTGTTTCATTCACAGTACCTCCATCCTGTAGCGTAAGTAAACGCACAGCACCTGCCATGTTGTTTTTACCGCTTAAAATTTCAGTTTTGGCTATTGCTGGATGAAAAGCGCCTAAATCGGCAAAGTTACCAACCTTTTCCCAAACCTTAGCTGCTGGCGCATTAATTGTAACGGTTTCAACAACTGACAAATTGTTTGCTGAACTCTTCCCACCACTCGTTGCACATGCAGTCAATACAACAGCGCCGACTAACATTGTAATATTCGTTAATCTACTCATGATACTCTCCTATAAATGACGATATATACTATACCGTTCTGTATACTTTATTGGTTTAAAACCCAAAAGTAAATAAGTATTTTCATTAGAATATATAAATAAATACCATAATTGAAGACAAGAAACATTACAAGTCTGTATAGACTTAAACCAACTGGAGTAAATCTCATGTTATACTTACTGCATGAGTGTTTTAAAAGACAGRATTTTAGCAACAGCCACCGATTTATTCCAAACGCGTGGCATTAATTCTACAGGTGTCGATAAAATTGTTGCCGTCGCAGGCACAACAAAAATGACGCTGTATAAATACTTCCATACCAAAGAGGGCCTTATTCTAGAGGTGCTTAACAAAAGCCAACAAGACTTTGAAAATTGGCTAGATAACAAACTAAAAACCAACAGCAAAGCGCCTGCAGACAAAATAAAGCAACTTTTTGATTTTATTGAAGAGTGGATTACTTCCCCCAAATTTCTTGGTATGGGGTTTATCAAAGCATCCGCAGAGTTTCCCAATGAAGAAAACCCAATTCATCAACTTTCATCAAAGCAATCTCGCGAATTTAGGCAATACATTAGTAGACTAGCGTCAGAGGCGAAGATTAAAGATGCTGATGGTTTAGCACTACAACTATCCCTTCTTTTTGAAGGTGCTGTACAAGCAGAACAAATGCAACGTGGTTCTGGTGCGATTAAGTACGCCAAGAAAGCAGCAAAACTGCTTATTGATGGCGCTATCAACAGCTAAAAAACCACGGTTTCGCTTGCAATAACTACCCTTGCTAAAAGATAATGTTGTTTTAATATAAAAACAGCGCTTATTATGCAAACACTTATCTGCGGCTCTCTTGCTTTTGACACCATCATGGTGTTCCAAGACCAATTTAAAAACCATATCTTACCTGACCAGATTCACAAGCTGAGTGTTGCGTTCTTCGTACCAGATATGCGTAAAGAATTTGGTGGGACTGCTGGCAATATTGCCTACAACCTTCAGCTCCTTGAAGATGAGCCATTAATCATGGCAACGGTTGGCGAAGATTTTGGCACTTATCAAAAATGGATGGATAAAAACAAGCTGTCCAACCAACACATCAAAACCATCGCGAATAGCTTTACTGCACAGGCCTTTATTACAACCGATATTGACGACAACCAAATCACAGCCTTTCACCCCGGCGCGATGATGGAATCACATCAAAATAGCGTTAACGATTGCAAAGATATTTCTTTAGCGATTATTGCGCCTGATGGTCGTGATGGTATGTTCCAGCACGCTAAAGAATGTTTTGATGCAAAGATTCCATTTATGTTTGACCCAGGACAGGGCTTACCTATGTTTAATGGCGAGGAACTCATGCACTTTATCGAAATGGCTACGTATCTCGCCGTTAACGATTATGAAGCGCAAGTTCTTCAAGAAAAAACAGGCTTAAATCTTGAGCAGCTAGCTGAAAAAGTAGATGCTCTTATTGTCACACTTGGTGCAGAAGGCTCACATATTTATGCAGACGGTCAACGACATGAGGTTCCATGCGTTAAGGCTGATGAGATTGTTGATCCAACAGGATGCGGTGATGCTTACCGAGCAGGCTTACTATATGGCATCGTTAGAAAATGGGACTGGCCAACTTGCGGTAGATTAGCCTCTACAATGGGTTCTATTAAGATTGCTAGCCGTGGTGGACAGAATCACCAACCGAGYCGTGAARAAATAGAGAACATTTATAGCCAAGCACTAGTCAAAGAGGTTTCAGTACAAATAGAAGAGACATAATTAATTTAAGGAACACATCATGAAGCTTTCAAAATTAATATTAATCGCCACACTATCATTATTTATTGCGGCCTGTGCCAGCTCAAACTCTGGTAGCGTATATAAGCGAGATGATGCCCGCAAAGTACACACGGTTAAAACTGGCGTCGTTGAAAGTGTCCGTACCGTTAGATTAGAAGGCACTAAGTCACCTGTGGGCACTGTTGCGGGCGGTGCCATTGGCGGCATCGCTGGTGGCTCTATCGGTCATGGGCGAGGCAGTGCATTAGGCGCTGTCATTGGGGCGGTTGCAGGCGGTATCGCTGGCGCAGTTGCTGAGGAAGTCATCACTAGAAAAGATGCGCTAGAAATCACGGTTAAATTAGATGGTGGCGGTCTCATTGCAATCGTACAAGAAGCTGATGAAGCGTTTAATCCTGGTGACTCTGTGCGGATAATTGAAAGTAGTGACACCTCCCGTGTCACACATTAATAGTCAAACCATTCATAAAAACGTCATCGCTTGTTAATCTAACCTTCATCTAAGTCTCATACCATCTCTCTAACCAATAGAGAGGTGCATATGATACAAAACCAAACACTAGCAAAACAGAACTTACGCTTATCCAAACCCAAGCTACATTTATCTCTCGCACGTAACAAAACAGAAGTTGCCGAAGCGCAACGCTTACGTTACAAAGTCTTTGCTGAAGAAATGGGGGCGCAAATATCAAGCAACAATGGCTTAGACATTGATGGTTTTGATACCTATTGCGACCATCTGCTCGTTAGAGACACTAGCACGCAACAAGTGGTCGGGACCTACCGCTTATTAAGTCCGCACCAAGCAAATGAAGCAGGTAGCTACTATGCGTCTGGAGAGTTTGATTTAAGCCGCATCAACCACTTGCTTGACAATACAGTGGAAGCTGGACGTGCTTGTGTCCATCAAGATTATAGAAATGGTGGCACGATTACATTGCTATGGGCTGGTTTAGCTAACTATATGCAAATGCACGGTTATGAGCACATGATTGGTTGTGCAAGCATTCCCATGAATGATGGCGGGCATACGGCAGCATCCGTTTACCACCAATTAAAAAACAAACATATGTGTCCAGCAGAGTACCGCGTATTCCCGCATGTACATTTACCAATTGAATCACTGAATAGTAATTTGCAGGTACCTTGCCCACCACTCATCAAAAGTTATTTGAGATTAGGCGCAAAAATTTGTGGCGAACCAGCATGGGATAGCTATTTCAATACAGCCGATATACTGGTAATGTTGTCGATGTCGACAATGAACAGAAGATACGCAGCACACTTCTTAAGATAACGCTTGCAACAAACCAACACACTCACCATTGCCTATCGCATTTTTCGTATCACCACCCATATCTTGCTTGGGATGGTGATTGTCGCGACCATCTGGGCTTTTGCTAAGAACAAATCTAGAATAAAACTCACTCGGTGGTGGTGCAAAAGGTTGCTTGACCATCTCAATTTTCAGATAGACACTTATGGCAAGTTACCCGATGACAAATTATCTAAGACGATGTTTATAGCGAATCACGTTTCTTGGACAGACATTCATGCGCTCAATAGCATCATCCCTTTGCAGTTTATTGCAAAATCTGACATTAATAATTGGCCAATATTTGGTTATCTTGCTAGAAAGTCTGGCACTATTTTCATCAATAGACGCAGTAGAAAAGATACCGCCCGCATTGTAGAAACGACTGCACAACATTTAATCATGGGTGGGAATGTAGGGTTCTTCCCTGAAGGCACCACGACTGACGGCACATGTCTCGCGCATTTCAAAAGTAGCATTGTCCAAGCAGCCATCAATGCAAACGCGCCACTACATCCCGTCGCTATTCGTTACCCTCTACCTAACGGCGGTGTCAATACGCAGATAGCCTACGCAGGAGACACAAGCTTTGGTGAATCGATGATGAACATATTGAAGCAAAAGAACCCTGTAGTGGAACTACACTTCTTAGCGCAAATTGACGTGCAGTCAGAACATAGGCGGGCACTGTCACAAACAGCATTTGAAGCAATTTCTTCACAGCTAAACCTTTAACGCCTTGTCTCTTTCATCTGAAGCCACTTGCGTTATTTTCTGCGTTTCCAAGCACATGGCTGTTAGCTTTTCACCCCACAAACATCCTGTATCTAACGCATAAACATTCTCACGCTGATGTAAGCCTAACGCTGACCAGTGTCCAAAAATAATCGCCTGTTCTTTTGACTTTCTATTGGGCATATCAAACCAAGGCAAAAACCCTTTTGGCACATCGGCCAATTCACCTTTAAAATCAAAATCTAAAGCACCGTCTTGTGCACATACACGCATACGTGTCATTGCATTCGTAATGGCACGTAATCGGTCATAACCGGTTAAATCATCACGCCAAGCGTTAGGTGTATTGCCATACATATTAGATAGAAAGTCGACATAGTCCTCGCTCTGCAATGCTGCTTCCACTTCTTTAGCATAAGCCAATGCCTCGCTAAGCGTCCACTGCGGTAACAACCCTGCATGCACCATCACATAATCAGCATTGGCGACCATTAATGGTTGGTGACGCAACCAATCCATCAATGCTTTTGCATTAGACGCATCCAATATAGGCTGCAAAGTATCACTACGATGTGGAGAACGGATACCATGTGCTACGGCAATCGCATGCAAATCATGGTTACCTAATACAATGTTGATATGATTCTGATGCTGATAGCACCAACTTAAGACTTCCAATGATCCACTGCCCCGATTGATCAGGTCACCAACAAGCCATAAAGTATCGGCTTCTAAGTTAAATTCAAGTCGCTGCAATAACGCTTGAAAAGCATGATAACAACCTTGAATATCCCCTATTGCATAAGTTGCCATGACTTATTCCGCAACACTAAAACCGACGTTATTTTGCAGGTGGTGTAAAACTAGCACCGGCTTTGTTTGCCATAAAAGCCACCGCTCTAGCAATTTCATTATCCGTTAAATCAGGGTTGCCGCCACGAGCTGGCATGGTACGTATCCCATCGATTGCATTTTTAGTTAGCACCTCATAACCTAATGCAATGCGTGCACGCCAAGCGGCACTATCACCCATTATAGGAGAATTCATCAAACCAGTGCCATGACAAGCCATACATGCTTGATTAACGACTTCTTCCCCACTCTTCTCAACATGTGGGCCACTGTCTACTGCAAGCTCAACGACTGCTAATGGCTTACCATCTTTACCCAAAGAAGCTAAATAAAATGGATTATCATTATCGCCGGGAACTCGATATATATAAGGATTACCCCAAGGATCTAACGGAACTGATTTAGGCAAATAAGGACCATCCCAGTTTTTTTTACTGCTTTGTCTTAATTCAGATAAATTTTCAGGAAAATCACCAACATCTAAACG
>NVTX01000074.1 GCA_002401735.1 Methylophilaceae bacterium
AAGGCGCAAAAATGGCAGGCATTTGGATGAACACCGGTGAAGGTGGCTTATCTCCCTACCATTTGGAAGGCGGCGCAGATATTGTTTTTCAAATAGGCACTGCAAAATTTGGCGTCCGTAAAAAAGATGGTGGCTTTGACGAACAAAAACTAAAAGAAGTTGCTGCGCATGAACAGGTAAAAATGTTTGAAATAAAACTTAGCCAAGGTGCTAAACCCGGTAAAGGCGGCATTTTGCCGGGGATGAAAGTTAATGCAGAAATTGCTAAAATCCGCGGCCTAGAGGTGGGTCAAGATGCGATTAGCCCAAACCGCCACCCTGAAATAAAAAGCGTCAATGATTTATTAGATATGATCAGCTATGTACGCGATGTAACCGGCAAGCCTGTAGGGTTTAAAGCCGTCATCGGCGATGTCGGATTTCTTGATGTTTTATTTTCAACGATCAATAAACGCGGCATTGAAAGTGCGCCTGATTTTATGACGGTAGATAGCTCTGACGGTGGTACAGGTGCCGCCCCAATGAGCTTGATTGACAACATGGGGCTTCCGCTGAAGGAAAGCTTACCCATGGTGATTGACAAACTCAACGCGTATCATTTACGCGACAGAATTAAGGTGTGCGCCAGCGGAAAACTCATTAACCCATCTGAAGCGACTTGGGCATTTTGTACAGGGGCTGACTTTGTGAATTCCGCACGCGGATTTATGTTTGCCTTAGGTTGCATCCAATCATTGCAATGTAACAAAAATACCTGCCCTACTGGCATCACCACCCATAACAAAAAACTGCAATTCGGACTAAACCCTGAAGATAAAGCGGTTCGTGTGATGCATTACGCAAAAAACATGCAAAAAGAAATCGGCGTGCTAGCGCATGCCTGTGGCGTGGCAGAACCAAGACAACTCAGACGTAAGCATGCACGCATCGTATTAGAAAATGGCACCTCTAAGAGCATGGCAGAGATTTACCCTGAAATAAGTAGCAACAGCAACATTGCACATATAAAAACGGCATCTAATGGTTGCCTAACGCAAAACCAATAACAAAAACTGATCAATCAATAAGGAATAAACATGGCTAACACCGCAAGTAAAGAATCAGCTGTCAAAATGAATGCCTCTGACCTGTTGGTAAAAGCACTAGAAAAYGAAGGCGTAGAAATAATTTACGGTGTCCCGGGAGAAGAGAATCTAGACTTTCTAGAAGCCATGCGCAAATCTAACATTAAGCTTATTCTCACGCGACATGAACAAGGTGCTGCTTTTATGGCGGCAACATATGGCAGACTCACCGGCAAGCCCGGGGTGTGCCTTTCTACACTAGGGCCGGGTGCCRCTAACTTTGTGACTGCCGCCGCTTATGCACAATTGGGTGGCTTTCCACTGATTATGATTACTGGGCAAAAACCCATTAAACACAGTAARCAAGGTCARTTCCAAATTATTGACGTCGTTAGCATGATGAAACCCATCACCAAATACGCCAAACAAATTGTSAATGTSGATATGATTCCATCAATGGTGCGCGAATCTTTCCGCCTTGCCACTGAAGAGCGCCCAGGTGCTGCACTGTTAGAACTGCCTGAAGACATTGCCGCAGAACTGGTAGAAGAAAGTACAGCGCCAGTCTTTACTGTCAGCCGCAGACGTTATGCCCATGCTGATCGYGAAATACTCGATATTGCTGCCAAAATGATTAAAGAAGCCAAACAYCCATTACTCATGGTTGGTGCTGGCGCAAACCGCGCACGYATATGGGGCGCACTGTCAGACTTTGTAGAACGTACTGGCATTCCTTATGCCAATACGCAAATGGGCAAAGGGGTGATTTGTGGTCACGATGATAAGTTTTTAGGCACCGCCGCTTTATCCGATGGTGACTATGTGCATTGCGCCATTGACCGTGCCGACTTAATCATTAACATCGGCCACGACGTGGTAGAAAAACCACCTTTCTTTATGTCGCATGGCGGTGCTAAAGTTATCCATGTGAACTTTAAATCAGCACAAGTTGAYAATGTTTATTTCCCTCAATTAGAAGTAGTGGGAGATATTGCCACCTCCATACAACGGATTGCTAACCGTGTAGGAAAAACAGAAAGTCATGACTTTGCTTACTTTATGAAAGTCCGTAGCCATGTCAAAGAACACATCGAAGAAGGTAAGGACAATGACAGCTTCCCGAYGAAACCACAGCGCTTTGTCGCTGATGTSAGRAAAGCCATGCCAGATGATGGCATTATTGCGCTAGACAATGGCGTGTATAAAGTWTGGTTTGCWCGCAAYTACCCAACGGATCGWCCCAATAGCGTATTGCTAGACAATGCGCTCGCAACCATGGGYGCTGGCTTACCATCTGCCATGGAAGCAGCACGTTTATACCCTGACCGCAAAGTCATGGCAATTTGTGGTGATGGTGGCTTTATGATGAATAGCCAAGAAATGGAAACAGCGGTTCGCTTAAAACTAARCCTAGTGGTCTTAATCTTAAATGACAACTCATTTGGCATGATCCGCTGGAAGCAATACGCCATGGGCTATCAAGACTTCGGGCTTGAATTTAATAACCCTGACTTTGTCATGTATGCCAACAGCTATGCCGCAACAGGTCATCGMGTGGAAAATACTGAAAGCTTCGTCCCGCTGATTAACCAATGCTTTGCAAAAGGTGGTGTGCATTTGATTGAGTTACCAGTCGATTATTCAGAAAATATCAAAGTCCTGATCGAKGAGCTTAAAGAAAAGGCYTGTGTCATATGACRAACRCTCWAGARCACGCATCAGTCGAKGTYATCTCCCCTTTTGATGGTGCRTTRATAGACACCATTCAAATGCARACCCAAGAKGATGCCGAGCAGATGCTTARYACGGCATCTGCCTTGTTTAAAAACAAAGAAGGCTGGTTAGAACATCATGARCGCACGGCAATCCTGAAGAAACTAGCAAGCYTAGTGGAAGCAGAAGCGGARCAATTTGCCATGCTCATYGCAAAAGARGGCGGCAAACCSATTATCGACGCACGCGTCGAAGTTGCRCGKGCWATTGATGGCATTYTATTRGCCAGCAAAGARCTKAGCCAYGTRATGAWMGGCGAAGAAATWCCCATGGGGCATACAGCSGCTTCTGTCGRTAGAAAAGCCCATACYGTTTACGAACCCATTGGYGTGGTTGTGGCCGTTAGTGCCTTTAACCATCCRCTGAAYCTTATCGTGCATCARGTCGTGCCAGCCATTGCMGTSGGYTGCCCTGTGATTGTTAARCCCTCTCAYACCACGCCGCTCAATTGCMAACGGTTTGTAGAACTCGTACACGAAGCWGGCCTGCCCAAAGGTTGGTGCCAAATTTGTGTKWGYGATAATGACGTAGCTGAAACATTAGTCACCAGYAATCAAATTAGTTTCTTTAGCTTTATTGGCTCAGCCAAAGTGGGCTGGTGGTTAAAAAGCAAACTCGCCCCTGGCGTCAGATGCGCCTTAGAGCATGGCGGTGTTGCCCCATCTATTGTTGATCAAACAGCCGATTTAACGAAAACCATCCCCTCATTACTCAAAGGTGGCTTTTACCATGCCGGCCAAGTSTGCGTTTCAACACAACGCATCTTTGTGCATGCWTCYATCTTAGACAAGGTAGCAAAACTGCTAGTAAATGGTGCCGCCAAACTAGTGGTTGGYGAYCCAACCAARGACAATACMGAAGTWGGCCCATTGATTTTGCCAARAGAAATAGAGCGTGTAGACACTTGGGTACAAGAAGCCATCAGTGCTGGTGCAAAGCTCCTTATCGGCGGTAAAAAACTGAGTAGCACCACCTACACCCCCACTGTGCTTTTAAACCCACCAGCAGACGCTAAAGTATCTAGAATGGAGATATTTGGCCCTGTTATCTGCTTATATGGCTACACAGAACTTGACGATGCTATTTCAATCGCAAACAGCCTAGACTTTGCTTTCCAAGCAGCGGTTTATACCAGTGAGCTAGCCGTTGCTAACCATTGCATTAAATACCTAGATGCYACTGCTGTGATGGTCAATGACCACACCGCCTTCCGAGTCGATTGGATGCCGTTTGCMGGACGCAAACACTCAGGCTATGGCACTGGCGGTATTGGCTACACCATGCATGACATGGTGCAAACCAAAATGGCTGTCATTAACAATATCGCTTAATAAACTCACGTAACAACCCAACTGATTAACCTAGACCACTAGGCACATGACAGACTAATTGTGCCTAGTGTGCCTATCGTACCGAAGCTTTCTACGCTCCAGCCTAACGACTTCTTGACCTAAGCTTGTTCTATATCAAAGCCTCGTCTTTTTAAGGCGAATATTATGATCGAAGCGAGTTTTGTAAACGCACAAACTGTTAGGTCATTATGCAAATCCAAATAAATAAATCAGATTCRAGCRCGGAAAATAAATGCGCATTATTTAAYCTTGGTTTTCGCCCCTTCTTTTTRGGTGCCAGYATTTTTGCCATCATCTCCATTRTCGTTTGGATGTTGGTTTAYTTTTCATACCTGTCTGTCAGCGTCACCAACATCTCGCTTAGTCAATGGCACGCACATGAAATGCTCTACGGTTACGGCATGGCRGTRGTGGCTGGGTTCTTATTAACAGCGGTYAAAAACTGGACKGGAAAACCGACGTGTTTTGGYCCTCCGYTAATGTTGCTGTTCACACTTTGGTGTTTCGCGAGAATACTTTTTTTATTTGGCACCGCATTTCTGCCATTTGCTGCGGCGGCAGATTTGCTATTTGGTTTCTTATTAATTGCTGCCGTCAGCATCCCGATTATTCAAGCAAAGCAGTGGAAGCAGCTRGCTRTYGTAAGCAAAGTTATTTTACTGTTCGCTGGTAATGTCGTRTTTTTCCTCGGCTGCATTGGTGTCATCWCCAATGGYATGCTATACGCCATCAATGGYGCCGTATTACTGTTTATTAGYYTMATGYTRATGATAGGCCGYCGCGTGATTCCRTTTTTYATTACGCGCGGRGTGAAAGAARACGTCGTRCTAAAACAATACAAATGGTTAGACATCAGCATTCTGTTCTTTTTCTTAGCCTTATTTATCAATGTTATTTTTGTACAAAAYCCMTTCATCACAACYACYTTAGCTTGGGCCTTATTTTTGCTCAATGGCTTCCGCTTATTCAATTGGCACGTGGCAGGCATCTGGCGGGTGCCGTTGCTATGGAGTTTGTACTTATCCGCATGGCTGGTGAATRTCGGTTTTGCTTTTTATGGCTTACAGGCACAAAACGCAGGCTTATCTATTCTGACACTACATATTTTYACCATCGGCGGCATTGGYTTAATGACMCTCAGCATGATGTCACGCGTGGCTTTAGGACATACCGGCAGAGATATTAGAAAACCTTCCCGCTGGATAGGCCTAGCCTTTTTATGCTTGATAGTAAGCGTCGTTTATCGCGTAGTCATCCCCATGTTAACCACACAGTTTTATATGAGCTGGGTATTTATCGCCGCTATTTTTTGGATAATCAGTTTTGCTATTTTCGCCATCATTTACATTCCCATTTTGTTAAAACCTAGGGTCGATGGCACTTTTGGCTAACGCGCACCCAGCAAACGTGCGRCGTCGCTATCTAGCGTTTTAAGAAATGTCTCAACGGCATCGGTATAGGCATTACGTTGGCCTAGAGCCGAGTTCGCTTTGCGGTGAGATAAATCAACAGGTAATACTTGTGCCTCAGTGCCAAAGCCCTTTGCTTTACTCAMGTATCGTTGCGCTTGGTCGCATGAGCCATCTTTGCGCTGCGTTGAACAAATGGCTAGGATAGGTACAGACTTCTCTTTCAACATATGCAATGGTGATGCCGCGCGCCAATAAGCAGGCTTATCACCAAAGGCTTGTTGGTAAAACCGTGGCGGTTTTGAGCCACGCATAATTTCTACAATATCAAAAGCGGCCGAATCAATAGAAACTGTRCCCAACCATGGTTGAATACCTTTTTGATTATTTAGCGCAGGCGTAGAAGTCACCAAAGAAACTAAATGCGCACCAGCAGAGTGACCCATGAGAATAAATTTTGAGCCATCACCTCCCCAAGTACTTGCCTTATTTTGCGCAAATGCTAACACAGCTCTTACATCGTTCGCTTGCGCTAGTGGTTTAGCTTCTGGCATCAAGCGGTAATTAATCGAGATGAAAATAAACCCTTTTTCTACCCAACGTTTTACTTTGTGTTTAACCACTGATTTAGCGCCTTTATCTCCAATCTTCCACGCGCCACCATGCACCATYAAAATCACAGGCGCATTGTTTGCCTTCGCTGGCAAATACACATCCATGGTTTGGGCTTGATAGTTGCCATAAGCAACACTAACTGACGGCTTCACCTTTCTAATCCCGGCAGAGCTACACGATGGCAATGCTATTAAACACATCAAGCAGATTGCAGTAGTCAGATAAAACGGCTTTAAGATGAGGCGCATATGATTCCTATTCATTTTAATGGGTGCTACTTTCACAAAACGCAAAACCAACCATAAAGTCTACATCCGCTAAAACAAATCGAACTGTTTGCCTTTRCGCGTGGSCTCTTCCGCAATCAGCTCAGCAATTTCAATCTCAAATAAACCTTGCTGCCCTCTGCAAGGCACAGGTTCATCAAACAGTTCAACACGGTCAAACTGCCAGCCAAAACAATGCGGCCCACCTTGTGCTCGGCGTGCATCTGGCACCAAGGTTGGCTCACCAGGTTTAAGCACATTCACCAGCCGCGCAACACCYAACACTTGCCCATAMCCCAGCTCCGCKCGATCAGGAATATCAATCCCTAACCCATGCCGCACATAATCATAATAATGCTGAGAAAAAGTCTTACTCGCATGAATCGCCAACTGTCCGCGATAAGGTGTTGGCCATGTCCGATCATCAATGTCTAAATGCCCATTGGCKAGCATCCAAGCATAGGGCTGGTGGTAGGAGATGGCTTTCATGGTTTTGTTTTAATCAAAATAAAGTGAGTGCTTACTACTGCTTGAAATCATTTAAGCTTCGCTTAGCATTTGTAAATAAAGCGCTTCAACTTTATCCCGTGCCCATGGTGTTTTACGCAAAAATGTTAGGCTCGATTTAATACTAGGGTCATGGCTAAAACAATTAATCGGGATGGTTTGCGCTAACGTCTCCCAACCATAGTGCGCAACTAAATCAGTGACTATTTTCTTAAGCGTAATGCCATGTAGTGGGTTATTCGCTTGTGTGGGTGATGGCTTAGACATGCTTCTAATTTTACACTGAGTCCAATCGCACAACGTAACATAACTGAACTTTGTCTAAAACAGGCTATCCACTTGTTATACCTACAAATGAGAAATGATTCATTAAAATGACTTTCTCAAGCGTTATGATGATAGCGTTTCTTTTAATTTATTCCTAAATGGCACCCAATGAAAAAACCACTACTAACTGCTATGGCGCTAATCGTACTGATAGGCGGCGGTATTGCTGCTTACCTTTATTTTCAAAGTGAGCAACCCAAACCAGAACCAATCTCTGTAGACATTCCAGAGATAGAATCGCCAACRMWAYTGCCAGAAACMGTGRYRCCTAAACCGCGYCAAGTATTGGATGMSCCGCCAGAAAAACTAGAACTACCAAAATTGGAATCGACAGATCATTTCATGTCCAACGCGTTGGCAAGCTTRGTTAATAATAAAGCGTTAATGAATATTTTTAGTAGCGACCAATTGATACACAACATCGTTGTCACGATTGATAACCTGCCCCGTAAGCGCGTTTCAATGAGAGTCATGCCAATCAAGAAAGCACCCGGCAAGTTTGTCCCAATGGAAAGTGAAGAAGCCACGTTCATTAGTCCAAAGAATCACAACCGCTACACGCCGTATATGCAATTTGCAGAAGCARTTGAYCCTAAGCAACTAGTCGACCTGTATGTTCAGCTATATCCATTGTTTCAAGAGACTTATGAAGAAATCGGTTACCCAAACCAATACTTCAATGACCGCTTAATGATCGTGCTTGATCACCTACTTGCCGCACCAGAAATTGAGGARCCAGTTCAGCTAGTACGGCCCAARTTTTACTACCAATATGCTGACCCAKATCATGAAAGTCRCTCCATCGGTCAGCGGATACTRATGCGGATAGGGMGCGATAAYGAGCRRATCATTAAAGCRAAGTTACAAGGCATCAAACAAGAAYTAATRCTGCATATGCATGAGCAGAAAATAGAGTAATGCAAKGTGCCTTAATGCTTTAGCCTGCGTTTAATTTTACGCCCAGCCCAGCTCTTTCAATGCCCATGGGGCATTCCATACCTTYACCATTTTCTCAACCAAGCCTTCYGCATTCATGGTTAAGATATACACATACTGTGTCACGGTTTCTTTATTGGTTGGTGGTACAGGGCCGCCTTCACCCGTATGTTTRCCCGTAAAYGTTCCAAAGAACATCGCTGCATTTGTCGCATCATCATAACTAGAAGCATGCAATGTATAGCTGCAACCYGGCACAATCGCACTACCAAAYCCAGCCATCCATTCTGTGTAGGCTTCTACTGTACTAATATCAACCAACGGCTCGCACTGCGCGCTAAAGCTTGCACCGCTTGCAACGTATTGTTGGCATACTGCCCAACCTTGCAAAGACTCACAAGCATGGAAAAACTTGGTGGCATTTTCAAATGAACTCATCATACTCTCCTATTGTTTATCAACACGGTTAAGCTATTTAATGTCATTATTCTTGAACTTCTAGGCTCACTAACAAGTCTTGATAATGATTGTAACCCTTTAGGAAAAAATATGAAGAATCTTAAATTAACGCAGTGCTATTGTTTACTGATGTTGTTGTTCACGCCCGTCGCTTTTGCAGRTGAAAGCGCAACCCTGYTARAYAGCATTAACGGTGACCAACGTAGCGARCARAATAAAGTGCGAGATACCGCACGCCACCCGCTRCAAACMCTTAAGTTTTTTGRGGTGAGYGCAAACGCTACCGTATTAGARATTTGGCCGGGTAAAGGCTGGTATACCGAAATACTRGCGCCATACTTAAAACAGGGCGGCGGGCAATTTATTGCTGCTGGTTTTCCAYTRCATGCTGGGCCGAAATGGCGCCAAAACATGCAACAAGAATTCCAAGATTATTTAGCCAAGAAACCAGAATATTAYGATGCCGTTAAATTGGTTGAAGTCGGCCCRCCTTCYTTTTGGWMGCTAGGCAAAGACAATAGCGTAGAYACTGTTTTAACCTTCAGAAATGTGCATAACTGGGTAAAAGGYRGYTATGAAAAAGAAATGTTTMAAGCCATRTATAAAGTGCTTAAAACAGGCGGCGTACTAGGGGTGGTTGACCAYCGCGCAAAAGCSAACACCGATACTGAGACCATGAAAAAATCAGGCTACATGACACAGCARCTTGTTATTAAGCTCGCAGAAGAAGCAGGSTTTRTWCKWGYAARMATTKMARNARATTMAKRMNGAAYMCWWWMGATACAAAAGACCATAGAAAAGGTGTTTGGACATTACCGCCCACCTTACGCTTAGGTGATGAGAATAAAGAGCAGTATGTCGCGATTGGTGAGAGTGATCGGATGACGCTTAAATTCATTAAGCCATAATGCATCAAACCATGATTCATTAAACTATGGTTCATCAAACTACATTCAGAAAAGCATTATTT
>NVTX01000075.1 GCA_002401735.1 Methylophilaceae bacterium
GCACCATGAACAAATCTTTTTTATTCAAAATCATCGGCATGCTAGTGCTCATCACACTAATGTCCATTGCCGTGAGTTACGTCAATGGCATCATTTTAGAGCGCCAGCGTAATCAAAACCATGTCAAAGCAGACATCGCGAAGAGCTCAGCGCGTGCACAAACCATTATCGGCCCAGTATTAGCTGTCCCCTATGTAGAGGATTATATCGAGCACATTGAGGAATTCACCGCAAAAGGGATCAAGGTCGAAAAACAAATTGCTAGGCAGTACAAATCGACCGCTTATTTTTTACCAGAAGACTTAAAATTAACAGGGGCATTCTCTAACGAATATAAAAGTTTAGGCATTTATAAAGCTTTGATGTATCAACTAGGTGGCAAGATTAACGGCAACTTCCGCATACCAGCTAACTTCAACATCGCACCAAAATATAAAGGTGGCGTCATTACGTTCAAGACGGCTTTTATTGGCTTTGGCATCAGCGATACTCGCGGTATTAGCGGCAAACCAGTGCTTAGCTTTGGCAACAAAACTTATAAGTTCGAACAAGACAGCAACATCAARARCTTAGGCCGWGGCATACACGCCACAYTARGTAATATTCAATCCGATACYGAGCAAGCGTACCCATTTAAATTTGACCTTAACTTRCTCGGCATGGAAAACTTTAGTTTCACCCCTATTGCAGAAAACAATACGGTTAACCTTAGCTCTAGCTGGCAGCACCCACATTTCAATGGCAGCTTTTTGCCTAGAACTAAAACCATCAATAGCACAGGATTTAAAGGCGAATGGAAAGTGTCTTCACTTTCAAGCAGCAATCAATCAACATTGCTTCAAACACTTTCAAGARCAAACAGTAACAAAAGAGCCAATCATAGTTTAGAGTCACTCTCCATTGGATTTGTTGACCCCATTAACGTTTACAGCCAAGCTGATCGCGCCACTAAATACGGGTTACTATTTATTGGYCTCACYTTTGYYGGCTTCTTCYTATTTGARATCCTRAARCARCTYCGCATCCATCCRGCGCAATACACATTAGTCGGCTTAGCCATGGCAATGTTTTACTTRYTAYTTGTTTCTTTTGCTGAAGTGATTGGCTTTGCTTACGCCTACTTAGTTGCCAGCGCTTCATGTGTCTTACTGCTAGGTTATTACTTGAGTTTTGTACTTAAAAGCAAAGCACATGGCTTTACCTTTGCCGCCTTTCTCACCGCACTATATGGCGCCCTTTACGGCATTTTAGCCTCAGAAGATAACGCGCTCATCATGGGCTCACTCTTAGTGTTCGGTTTGCTTGCTGCAGCCATGGTAGTGACTAGAAAAGTCGATTGGTACGCACTTAATCCAAAAAAATAACCATTACCTGCACGCTACTATTAGTAGCGTGCTTCAGGAGAATATAAATGAAGACCATGAGAAAAATCACATTTCTACTACTAGCAATCCTTATTGTTAGCGTGTTTCTACCCACGAACACTGTCATCCCAGTACAAAATGCAACATCAAATGACTGGGACAAACACAGCTTTTGGTTTCACCCGTGGGGAGAATCTGGCGTGCATAAAGGCATTGATATTTTTGCAAAGAAAGGCACCCCTACCATTGCAAGCACGTCTGGCATCGTTCTCTTCAAAGGGACGATAAAGCTTGGGGGAAATGTGGTAGCCATACTCGATCGTAAATGGCGTATCCATTACTACGCACACCTACAAACCCAAGACGTCCAAGCCTTAGCGTGGGTAGCTCAAGGTGAAAAAATTGGCACCGTAGGTAATACAGGAAATGCCGCAGGCAAACCGCCACATTTACATTACAGCATCCTTAGCTTGATCCCCAGCATTAGTGAAATCACCCTAGAACAAGAAGGGTGGAAGCGGATGTTTTATCTAAATCCTGCCCGCGTATTCGCTAAAGCCAACAACCGTTAACCCTCAAGACTATGCTGTATCGCCATCAACTCATCGTCAGAATCAGCATAGTCTTCAAACTGTTTGCCATTGGTCTGCTTATACCAATATTTGCTATTCCACTCATCGCCTTCAATTTTGTGCAACACCGCATGTATCCAATTGGCGTAATGATCAGAGAAGTCTTGCGCAATTTTATGCGAGCCATCCCAGTCACCATCTAAGGCTAGTTGTACGGCTTGCTTTAAATGCGAATGATGGTCAGACATTGTTAGCGTGGGTATTCAATCGTGCCTTCTTGAATAAATTCAATTTTATAACCATCAGGGTCTTCTACAAAAGCAATCACTATCGTGCCGTGCATCATCGGCCCAGCTTCGCGAATGACTTTTCCACCTTTTTCTTTTACTTTTTCACAAGCTTTATAGGCATCTTCAACTTCGATCGCAATATGGCCAAAGGCATTTCCCATGTCATAGTTGCTCTCACCATAGTTATAAGTCAGCTCTAACACCGTGTTGTCATACTCATTACCGTAACCAACAAATGCCAAGGTAAATTCCCCATCGGGGTAATCTTGCTGGCGTAATAACTTCATGCCTAACACATTGGTATAAAAATCGATCGAACGTTGCAAATTCCCAACTCGCAACATTGAATGTAAAACGCGCATAACTGTCTCCTATTTTTCAGTTAATTGATGGTATTTTTCTAATAATTGTTCTTGTGTTTCTGTTACCTCTGGGTTCAAAGGAATGCAATCAATCGGACAAATATCGACACATTGTGGTGTATCAAAATGGCCAACGCACTCAGTGCATAAATCTGAACTAATTTCGTAAATTTCTTGCCCCTGATAGATTGCTTCATTAGGGCATACTGGCTCACAAACATCGCAATTGATGCATTCATCTGTAATCATCAAAGACATAAATTAACCAAGCTTACTTTTAATAGCTTCTTCCACATTGGTCGATACAAATTGGTGCACGTCGCCGCCCAGTCTTGCCACTTCGCGCACAAGGCTAGAAGACACAAACATATACTCTTCTGACGGTGTTAAGAACAAAGTCTCTAACTTAGGGTAAAGCTTGCGGTTCATCCCTGCCAATTGAAACTCATATTCAAAATCACTYGCSGCGCGTAARCCKCGAATCACCATTTGCGCCCCTTGCTCCTGCACAAATTGCATCAACAAACCATCAAAGCCCACTACTTTTATATTGGATGCGTCAAAAGCCTCTTCTGCTAAAGCCACKCGTTCTTCTAAACTAAACAAGGTGTTTTTACTGGTACTGCCTGCCACCGCCACAATCACTTCATCRAACAAGTTTGCCGCACGGCGCACAATATCCTCATGCCCAAAAGTAATGGGGTCAAAGGTGCCTGGATAAACTGCAATACGATTTTTGCTCATGTTGTTTGCCTCAAACTATTTGATGCATTTTAACAAATGATAATAAACATTACCTGCTTTACTTTGCTTAAACACATCCCAATGCTCACTAGACTTAATTTCATACTCTGCTTCCGCATACAAAACACCAYCTTCACTTAAGTGAKTRCYTAATATCGGRAGCAGCTTATCTAACCATTGTTTTTGATATGGYGGGTCACAAAAGATAATATCAAACGRCTGCTGGTTYGCCACCARAAACTGCATGGCATCTTGTTGCAAAATTTGACAGTGCTCGGCTTTAAGTAAGRTTTGATTCTGACTTARYGATTTTGCTGCTRCTTTGGAGTACTCCACCATCGTCACCTGCTTCGCATTACGCGATAACGCYTCAAAGCCAAAAGCRCCTGTGCCMGCAAATATATCCAAACAGGTTTTCCCYGTTAAATCYTGYCCCAGCCAATTAAACACGGTTTGYCGCACRCGRTCWGGCGAAGGCCTYARCCCATCCACCTCTGGAAAYTTAAGCAACCGACTMCGCCAAACGCCTGCGTTAATTCTGACTGTATTTTGTTTTTTTGCCACTATATGAAAYYTTYAAACTAATAGGCATCATCATACATTGATATTAAAAAGGAAAAGTAGGCATAGTTGATAAATAAAAACAGTTCCAGTAAAGTGGATTTAAAACAATAAATAAAAARAARAATTAGCCATGTTCACTTTCAAYAAGGATAAAGTATGAGCAATCCAATCATTTCAGATAACAAACCCGCCAAGGTGAAYCTTTCGAAAGATCAGGAATATTACTTCTGTACCTGCGGCATCTCTAAAAGTCAGCCATTTTGCGATGGRTCACATGTKGGRACATCTTTCACTCCCAAATCTTTTGTTTCAGATAAGGATGAAGAGGCTTATCTATGTGTTTGTAAACATACTAGCAATGCCCCGCATTGTGACGGCACWCATAAACAATTCAGCGCCGATGAAATAGGYAAAGAAGGGCCAGGAGTGACCTCTTTRCCTTCTGATTTGCCAATAGCCAAATCAACCATCGAAGAACCCACTGTMGAATTTATCCACCAGCTTGCCCGAGAAGGATTGTCCAAACTTGGACATCATGGCCCAATGATTTCAATGGGCGTGCCACGACACGAATTACCCCATTGGGATGATTTGCAAATAATGGCGGCACAAATGGCCACCAAACCATTACTAGAAAACGCGACAGTTGCGACTGAACTAATCATTGGGCCCGAAGCGAAAAAGCCCTTRCGATTAAAAATTCCTTTATTTGTTTCTGATATGAGCTTCGGTGCTTTGTCTGAAGAAGCAAAAATAGCTTTAGCCAAAGGCGCTAACCTTGCAGGCACCGGCATTTGTTCCGGTGAAGGGGGCATGCTCCCTGAAGAGCAAGAAGCAAATTCTCGCTATTTTTATGAATATGCCAGTGCTGGGTTTGGCTATCAAGAGGAGCTGTTAGCTAAAGTACAAGCCTTCCATTTCAAAGGGGGTCAAGGTGCAAAAACAGGGACAGGAGGTCATCTTCCAGGTAATAAAAACATAGGCAAGATATCTCAAGTAAGAGGCATACCTGAGGGTGAGTCGGCTATTTCTCCACCTACGTTTACAAATCTTTCCTCTTCAAAAGAATTTAAACAGTTTGCAGACCGTGTTAGAGAAATTACTGGTGGCATCCCTATTGGMTTTAAGCTTAGTGCAAACCATATCGAAAAAGACATTCARTTTGCATTGGATGCCAGTGCCGATTACATCATATTGGATGGTCGCGGTGGTGGTACTGGCGCAGCACCAGAGATGTTTCGAAACCATATCAGTGTGCCAACCATACCAGCGCTTTCACGTGCACGTCGATACCTAGACAAGCAAGGTGCTAGCGGCCGTGTCACCCTCCTTATTACTGGTGGCTTACGTGTCCCGATAGACTTTGTGAAGGCTCTGGCACTTGGTGCTGATGGTGTCGCAATTTCAAATAGTGCAATGCAAGCAATTGGTTGTGTTGCGGCAAGAATATGCAACACAAACAATTGTCCTGCAGGTATTGCCACACAAAAAGCAGACTTACGTCAAAGGTTAAATATTGAAAAGTCATCCAAACAGTTGCATAATTTTTTTGATGCTTCCGTAGAACTGATGCAGGTAATGGCGCGTGCATGTGGCCATAATGATTTAAGAAAATTTAATGCCAATGACTTGGCAACATGGMWTYRTRATWTKNGYYWKAMWWWYCKKYKTKAYAKANTMASKMYYCWCTSWTMTTTMNGRCAATGTATAACAATATTTACAGGAACTTGCTCAGTCCGAAAANAATGTAAGTCTTATGTCGTTATTGGGAAATAGAATGTAGGAGATAYAAATATGCAACAYCATGGACATGAYGGAAATAARARCATCGACACTAAGCAACTKGCTGTTTCCGCAACRATGCATTGCTTAACAGGCTGCGTAATAGGTGAAGTGATTGGATTAGTATTAGGCGTTTCTTTAGGTTGGCCGCCAATACAAACAGCYATTGTYGCCACWATTTTAGCGTTCATTACTGGTTTTGCRTTGACMCTTCTCCCTACTTTTAAACAAGGCTTAARTGTCAGTGAAACATTTAAGGCTGTATGGCTAGGYGAGACYATCTCAATAGGCATCATGGAAGTGGTCATGAATCTTGTTGATTATTCTATTGGTGGGATGGAAGCKAACTCAATAGCAGAACCAATATTTTGGATTAGTTTAGGYATTGCGGTGATCGCTGGGTTTGCGGCTGGGTATCCAGTTAATTATTTAATGTTAAAAAACAACTTAAAGCAAAAATGTCATTAACAACTAATAATTTGTAACTCAGTTATTTGAATCGCCACTTCGCTTGGCTACATTACTTCCTCCCACTTTGTGTGACCCTAAATAAGGGGCAATGCAACTCCAATTTTAACGATTATAATCCGTACTTTTTTAAAATTTGTTGATACTCTTTTGTAGCTAACAGCTCTTTAATTTGTTTAGAAAAGTCATGTGCSAGRCTGYTTGARTCTATTTTAGMTTTGGAAAATGCAAAATAAACAGGAGCGATATCAATGGGCGGACTAAGAAATGATAATTCATCGAGYACCCCCTCTTCATTAGCATGCACATTAATAACCGCTTTGTTTCCTACTGCAACCTCAACCCGATCATTAAGTAGCATTCTAATTAATTGCTTCTCTTCACCTGCTACTTGCTTATGAAATTGAGTTGCATTGTCATACTCAGCCCCATGTGAATACCCTCTAACATGACCAAAATGATAGTCTCGYAGACTATTTARGTTGCCATTAAAATGTATTGCTGTGCCTTTTTTAGTAAATAAATAGCTCGCGTCATAAATATGTGGTGTGTCTGTATATATGACGTATTTTTCCCTCTCTGGCGTTTTGAAATATAAAATAACCATATCTATCTCCCCGCTACGAAGATAAAGCTGAATTCGAGGCCAAGGCAATTGTTCAAAAACCAATGTATGCCCTAATTTATCCGCGATATGTTGAGATATTTCTAATACAGCTCCCTGCATAACACCATCTTTTTCGAAATAATATGGAGGATAATTTATCAGTCCTATTCCMACTTTTAATTCTTTTGCATAGCTTGCTACCGGCCATATACAMARCAACCCATAARAAAATAAAACACCCAAAAMTTTGYTCATKATTATTAYCTATACACATAGAAAGAAATTCAAGATTGAATCAGTTAATGCTGTATAGCTCCCTTAGTAACTGCATTTTAAATAAGCCCTCAACGCTGAAGGTGTATAGTCTGGTCAGTGTTTAACTAGATAGACGAACGATATGCCAGACTACTACCTTCATACAATAAATGCCAGACAAGCGCTGGAAGCCATTGCCAAAAGACAGCCTAGCGTTCGCCTCTCCGCCGACTTGAATCTTTCGGAACGTGAGTTTGCCTTAAGTGACCAATGCCTAGTGCTCGACGAGGACAATCGGCTTTCCATTGCAGAGCTCAAAAAAATCATCAAGAAGACACAGCGGATCTATCTCTGTCGCGATGGAGAGCTGATTCCGCTTGAAGACCGCAGCGCTGGCTACTACAAGCTGGTTCCCACCACTGGAGCACCTCTGCTAGAAATTAGCGGCGTCAAGATGCATATTTCCAAGGGAACCGACCCGTTTGTGAGTGCCTCCGAGATGGCTCAACAGGCAGTGCGCAAGGGTGACAATGTACTGGACTGTTGTAGCGGGCTGGGCTACTCAGCCATCGCTGCCCACAGACTAGGTGCAAGCGAAGTGCTCAGCGTAGAACTGAGCCGAGAGGTCATGGGGCTGCGCGTGCAAAACCCTTGGTCAAGCGATTTAGCGCAAGAGGGAATTGTACAACGTCAGGGGAATATCTTTGAGCTAATAGGTACATTGCCTGCAACGTCCTTCGATTCAGTCATTCACGATCCACCGCGTTTCTCCCTCGCCGGGGAGCTTTATAGTGAAGCGTTTTACCGAGAGGTATTCCGAGTGCTGCGCCGAGACGGGCGGCTTTTTCATTACACCGGAAAYCCACAYGTCATCAAGAAGGGAAGCAGCTTTGTCGACGGCGTCATCCGAAGACTCAAAGCGGCTGGYTTCAAGCRCGTGGAAAAGGTCGAGCATCTRATGGGAGTCAGTGCGCARAAATAATAGAATAAAGGRGYMGYGATAATGATTAAYAATGCTAAGTTATGGTTGTATYCRCCTCTTTTTTTCAACGATCAAGACAATTGAAATAGAGTCGGCAARCTGTATTTAACAAMTNCAACGGTTCTGGCAAYWAANTCCCNCCCCTTAACAAGTGCTATACTCCATGATGCATTCCGCACTCAGATAGTATCTAACTAAATTAKTCCTTTAGGAAACCATGTCTACAAGAAACACMGAACAGCMAGCATTACAGCCTACGATTCTTTCCTTCGTAAAGGAYCTTCCCAACCTGTGTTCACTTGCTGGATTAGCCTGCACSATATTAGCTATTTATTTTAGYATTATCGGYATTTATGCCGCRGCCATGATTGGGATGATTTGGGCAGTCGCTTTTGATTGGGCGGATGGCTTAGTTGCACGCAGAATGAAGGGSCGGACAGGGAGTGACCGAGCCTTTGGCGGGCAGCTTGATGTGGTAATCGATATCGTTAGCTATGGCGTTACGCCAGCAATTCTAYTGATGAGCTATGG
Organism: Methylophilaceae bacterium; assembly: GCA_002401735.1. GTDB lineage: Bacteria > Pseudomonadota > Gammaproteobacteria > Burkholderiales > Methylophilaceae. Next base: position 8,522 of record NVTX01000075.1, read on the forward strand.
AAAGTTYGARCCTRTTTTCTTAATCGGTGCTTTTTTTATACTTTCTGCAAGCGCAATCAGATTAAGYTATTTCAGTACATTTGGACTGTCTGGTGGGACGAAATATACWGGGCTAGCCCTCGACAATAATAGCATTATCCTCGTTTTTGTTTTTATATTTGAAAGTGTTTTTAGTCACGGTGTCTTTTCTATTATTTTTTATGCGACGGCTTTAGGGCTTGCTGCTTTAAATGTGTCCGAAATAAAAACCCCGAAGCTTTCTGGTAACTCAATTAACGTTTATGGTCTTGCTATTTATACTCTTATAATAACCAGCATCTTTGGCTGGAAGCTTTTATAGATAGTCGAAACAAAACAGAATTATTTAAATAGGAATGAATGCATAATGGTTGTATATACAGTAGGTACATTTGATTTATTACATGTAGGACATCTTGCTTTACTAGAGTACTGCAAAACATTGGGTGATGTGGTCGCGGTTGGTGTTGCCGCTGATGCCGTAGTGAGCTCTTATAAGCCGAATGTACCGGTCATTCCACTTAATGAACGAATGGAAATGCTGAAAGCGTTACGATGCGTGGATATTGTGCGCCCTTACCACAAACTTGAATATGTATCAGGTTGTAAAGAGATCAAGCCTGATATTTTTGTTATTGGAGAGGATTGGGGCAATAAAAAACATAACACTGATGTAGAGAAATATTTGAAATCTAAAGACAGTAAAATAATTCAGGTTAGTTACAATCCAAAAACATCATCTTCACAAATAAAACACAATGTTATTGCGCAATCGCATCGAGGCAAATACCTCGCACAGGAAATTTGAGAAAAGCTTAGAACTTGGAGAAGTTTTTTAGATTCTCTCTAAGGCAGCCCTCTCTGGAGTGGAATAGAGAAGGCTTTTAGTATGCTGATCTTTGACGCGGGAACCCTCTATGTTCAGTTAGCAAGTTGTATGAGTTCAGATAATCACCCGATTTGTGGGCACGATATTAACGTTACCAATAAAAACCAGTCTTTTTGGAGATGGACCTTTGCGGGGTCATCCAACCGCTGGATTTATTTGTAAGGCGCTAAACGTTAATCACGTCCTTCTGCTCCACCTTCCAGCTGCCACCCT
>NVTX01000076.1 GCA_002401735.1 Methylophilaceae bacterium
TGGTAGTTATTTTTACCAAGCTCTTTAGCACGATACATGGCGATGTCCGCATTTTTGATTAAACTTTCCGCATTTTTTCCATCATTAGGGTAAACCGATACGCCGATGCTGCAAGTATTAACTAGCTCTTGGCCATTAATGTGAATGGGTTCCCCTATTGAGACCATGATGCGATTTAATACACTAATTTGTATGTCCTCACCTGCATCGCCAGATAAAACAATGACAAATTCATCTCCGCCAAAGCGTGCGACGGTATCTACCTCTCTTGTTTCTGATCGTAGGCGGTTACCAATTTCTTTTAGCAAGTTATCTCCTGCGACATGACCTAAGCTGTCATTAACGTATTTAAAGCGATCAAGATCTAAAAACACAACCCATAGCGGAGTCTCTGTTTGATCGGCATGATCAATGGCCATCTGGAGTCTATCTTGCAGCAGGATGCGATTGGGAAGGCCTGTCAAGTTGTCGTATTGCGCTTCTAGTAATAATTTTTGTTCGCGCGTACGTGCGGAGATGACGGTAGCGACACGATTGGCAAGTTCGCGGAACTCTTTCCAATGGGCATCGTTAGCGTCGAACTTTTCTTTACCTCCTATTGATAAGAAGGCACATAGCTCCCCTTGCCAAAATATGGGGAAGGTCCACAGGTAATGAGTCCCTAGCTCCGCCATCAGTCTTTCATGTTCAAAGTCACTGTCTAAATGGCTACGCTTAATTCGACCTTTGCCATAGGACTGAATGGCATTTACCTCTATCGTCGGAATAGGTAGGCGCATCGTGGGTAATGACTCGTACCCCGCAATCGTGCAATTGAATTGCATTTCAGATGTTGATTCCTCTTCTAGACAAGCAATACAGAATAAACTATCAGGTTTGAGCACCTGCATCCTTTGCATGACTAAACTGATAATGAGTTCAACATCAATTTTAGAAGCAATCTCTCTATCAATAGATGAAAATGATTGCAAGGTCGTTAATTGTTGCTTGATGCGGGATGACATGTTATTAAATGCGCCGGCAAGTTCAGAGAATTCTGATTTCCCGCTAATATTAATTGGGGAAAAATCGCCACTAGCAATTCTTTTGGTACCGTCTACTAGGTGCCCTAATGGCACCATGGTTTTCCGTATTTGAATCAAGCTTAGCAAGCCGACAATCAGTAGGCTGAGTAAGGTAATGCCGATATAAGCCTTACTGTTTATAACCGTTTTTAAATCACTTGATAACATTGGATATAGGCGATTTGTTTCAAATAGCCATGGTTTACTTTGAAACTCCCCGGCGAGAAAGAGCTCCCAAGCGCCAGAATTAAGCTCGGATGGCTCTTGGTTGTTAGCGCGCTCATTGGGTTCCGTTGAGCAAAATAGTTTTGTTTTTAAGTGCTTATTTAGTTGGTATGCGCAGAGGCTCATGTTCGAAGGGTAATCTTGCTTCTTACCCCATAAATAATGTGGGTTTATTTTTGCAATGAATAAGGTGGATCTTTTAGTATTACTAACGTGTTGCAAAATAAGATTTATTTCAGGGGGCGTATTTTTTTTGCTGGATGGCCAGACCATCAAAGTGCTTTTATTCGCTTTAAGTTTGACAAGGCTTTGTAGTGCTTCTATTGGGATGTGTTTATCACTTTCGCCATTTATAATCGCACCATCATTTGCTACTGTCGTCACTGACTGAAACATGAGAATGTTCTGCTGAGTGAAATTGATGAATATGTCTTCTATGTCTTGATAATTATCTGATGTTTGAATTAAGTGTTCTAGTCTATTACGCGCAAAAACGAGATTTGAGAAAGCCGATAATGCGTAGTTGCGGCTTTTTTCAACGAGTAGTTTGTGTTCATAGTTGGTGACTAATTGATTAAACTTTTGATTAGACAAAAGTGTCATTAATAACGCAGGAATGATTGCAGCGATAGCCAACAGCAAAGCCATGCGTTGACCAATTTTGCTATTTGAAAATGTGTCTGAGATACGCATGAAATATTAGTACTTAGCAGCTAGGTCTAAAAACCTACCATCATTGGCACGTAATATATCATCAGCGCTCTGAGCGGTAGATATTGGCGGGGTTGATGTACCATTCTTACCGATAGAATATAGGTCGAAATCAGAGTTAAGCGGCACAAGGTTACGGTCTTTACGGGCTGGCCCGGTCGAACTTGGGTGAGAAAGGTTTAGATATCTATATGTGTTATCCCAAGGGTCTAGCATGCCACTAGCATCAACGTCTGCTAGACTGCTGGGGTATGCTCTTGCATCTTGCCAATGGGCTTCAATTTTAACAGCTAACGATGATATGTCCGAGATGGCCTGAGCAACTCTAACTTTTTCTGTGTAGTCTTGATAACCTGGGATAGCAATAGCTGCTAACACACCAATAATGGCAATAACGATGAGGAGTTCAATGAGTGTTAGTCCACGCTGGACTATTTTTATTGATTGAAACTTGAATCTATGTATCTTTAACATGCAGCAACACCTAATAAGTCTTTAAATAATATATAACGAAATCTATGCTGCTTGCTTTGGAAAGCGTTAGCTTTTTATTGATACATATTTTAACGGCTAAGTTCGAAAAAACTAAAGACTTATATGACGTGCTGGCGAAATAAATTCTAAATGAATTGTCAGTTCATCAATTATGAATGATCGTTACTATATTTTCGTTTTTTTTTCTGTATTTTTTGTTTAAAGGCTTTGCGCTCATCTGGGGTCATGTTTTTAATACGTTCGCGAAATTTTTTCTTCTTCTCTGAACTCATGTTGCGCCATTTTTGACGGAAAGCCTTACGTTTCTCAGGCGATAAGTTTCTAAATTTTCGCATACGTTTTTTAACGAGCGTTTTCTCAACATCACTYAGATTTTGAAAGTGGTTTAGTTTTTCTTGAATACGCGCACGACGTTCAGGACTCATGTTTGCCCATCGCTTAGCACCTTTGCTTAAGCGTGATTGGCGCTGAGGAGGAAGTTGCATCCAACGGTCTTTCATTGGTGCAAGCACTTCTTTTTGTTGCGCACTTAGCGCCTCCCAAGCAATGCCGCCGGCAACACTGTTGATGCTAGTAAACAACAAGCCTATTGCGATTATCAAGCCCAAAACAAGTTGTTTGTTGAAATGAATGCGCATGTGTTACCCCGACACCTTTTGCGTATCTAATTCATCCATCCAGAGGTAAAATTCAGGGTCTGCAATGATTTCTAAATCATCAGCGCTTTCTAATAGTTCTAGCATGGCTGTTTGACTTAGTGCGTCCTGTTGGTTGTTTGACGAAAGGCTAGGCAAAAGCAGAATGCTAGCAATTATGCTGCAAAAGAYTAACCCAGTTGCAGRRACCCAATAATGAGATTTRAMGTTAGAAAGCCAATGTTGTTTAGCTGGTTGATTAAGTGCTTCGTGCCGAATCGCTTGTAGACGAAGTGATGTTTCACCGTCTAGCTGTTGCAAGCTGTCATTTAGACTGGATTTAATGCGCTCTTCTAAAGGTGTTGTCATTTGTGATGATCCTCTAATGCTGCGCGTAGTTTAGTTAAAGCACGCGCGTAATGGGTTTTAACGCTACTCTCACTGCATTGCATGGCTAGTGCCGTTTGACGAATGTCCAAGCCTTCCCAAAGCCGTAATAAGAACACTTGCTGTTGTCTTATTGGTAGGTTTTGTAATGCATTTTCTAAATCCCGTCTAAACTCTGCATTTTGCAGTTGGATATCTGGGAAATCACTTGGCATTGCTGGCTGCTGCTCTAGAGCAGCCTCGTTATTATTTTCTGCTTGATAGAGCCAATGACGAAAGCGATTCCGTACTTTCTGGCGGCGGTGCCAATCCATGATGCGGGACTCTAATATTTTATAAAAAAGAGGCTTCCAACTTTCTTTGTCGTGCGAACTATATTTTTGCACTAGTTTCATCATGGCATCTTGCACGATGTCCAAGGCATCYTCACGGTTGCCTGTYGCAAACTGCGCCATTCGAAAYGCGCTTTGYTCTATTTCAGYTAAAAATTGTTGCATTAACAATGCATCATCATAATCATATCTAATATTTTGCCAGTAATTCTAATTGGACGCACGGCGTTTTACGCAGTTGCCTGAGCTATTGTCATCATAAGTGTCGGTATAAAAGCACCAAGCAAAACGATTCGAAAGTAATATTCTTTTTTTATGCAATTTCTCATTTCTAGTATTACTTATCAACGTTAAAACAACTGTTCATACTCATTAAAACGCAATGCTTTGGTATTTGACGACAAGCCAAATCGAAAATATTGTTATGCCTGCATGCGTAGCCATATAAAATAGACACTATGCAATTGCCTCCTGAAATAAAACCCAATCAATCTGTGCCACTGTTACAGGCGCTACACATTCTGACGCGTGATGGCAAACTTAACCAAGATAGTCGCCGCAAGCTTAAACAGGTTTACCACTTAGTTAATTTTATTGAGCCACTRTTGAARGATGTRTTGGCTAAACAGGACAMSYTAACRCTGGTCGATCACGGAGCAGGGAAATCCTATTTGGGGTTTATTTTATATGATTTGTTATTGAAGCAATTGTCCCAAGGGCAGGTTATTGGAATAGAAACACGTGCGGACTTGGTAGAAAAGTCTCAACAATTGGCATTAGCATGTGGCTTTGAGCGGATGACGTTTCAGCATTTAAGTGTGGCTGAATCGATGATGTCGCCAGACATTCCAGATAAAGTTGATATTGTTACTGCGTTACATGCTTGTAACACAGCAACGGATGATGCCATTCAATTTGGTTTAAAAAAACAAGCACAATATATGGTGTTGGTGCCTTGCTGTCAGGCSGARGTTGCGGARGTGATGCGCAAGCATAAAGCGAAAAGTTTAAGTAAAACACCATTGTCAGAAATATGGCGCCATCCGATCCWTACGCGTGAGTTTGGYAGYCAYMTYACCAATGTATTRCGTTGTTTGCAGTTGGARTCWGCRGGTTACAACGTCACCGTCACYGARTTAGTCGGCTGGGAACAYTCCATGAAGAATGAATTGATTATTGCTAAATACACTGGGCAAAAACGCAGAAATGCGCGTGAAAGATTAGAAGCGATTTTAGACGAATTTAATTTGAATGACATGCAGCATCGGTTTGTGTCTTAATGTTTTTTTGAATATTTTGTAATGCAAATTGGCGTTGAAAGACTAACTAGTAAGCAGCGATTGGTTCCTTTTATTTAATTGGGCTGATTGGTTTATACTAATTTTTCAATATATAGCGAGTGTTCATCTTTAATTATGCTTAGATTCACATACAAAGCGTTTAAAAAAACATTTTTCAGTCAATACACGGTTGCCGTTATCGTTTTGGTGAGTGTTTTTTTAGCTGGGATTTATGCCAACGATAAAGTGTTTGCGCCAGACTTACACCGTCTATATATGGAATCGATGATGGTGGATGATCAACCCCCTGTTATTTTTATCCATGGGGTGCTCGGTAGTAAACTTAAAGATACGGAGTCGCAAGAAGATTTATGGCCAGGTGCGGTGAGCCGCTTATTACTGCACGACTATTCTGACATTGCCTATGGCATTAATCCGCAAACGTTAGCACCCTTACCCAATAAYGTGGTTGCTTACGAAATATCAGATGGTGCCGTGGGGAAAGATTTTTATGGAAAAATTGTGCGCACGCTATCAGATACTGGCGGCTATAAGCTTTCTAAAGTAGGTGAGAAAATTGATCCTAAGCATAAAAATTATTATGTGTTTCATTATGATTGGCGGCAAGACAATGTGGTGAGYGCTGGYCAGTTAGCTGATTTTATTGARCAGATTMGAKTGGATTACAATGATCCGAAATTAAAAGTCGATATTGTTGCCCATAGYATGGGTGGYTTAATYGCACGCTACTATATTCGKTAYGGCAAGCAAGATGTGATTGGCGATAAYGACTTTGATCAAAAGCTGAATATGTATGGGGCAGARCGTGTSCGCCGCGTRATATTACTGGGCACACCTAACTTAGGCTCAGTTAAAACRTTGAATTTGTTTATTGAGGGTGTGGATATTGGCATYARTGCAATYGGCACCGAAACATTGGCCAGTATGCCTAGCYTATATCAGCTATTCCCACATCCACTGGTTGAYTGGATTGTGAAAAGTGATGGCAAACCGCTGAAGCGAGATTTGTTYGATRTTGAAGTATGGCGTAGTTTTCAGTGGTCTATTTTTAATCCAAAAGTAAGAAAAAGAATACTCGATAGCTTTGAAGATAAAGCTGAAGGTGAGAAGCATCTATTAACCTTTGATCGCTATTTTGAAAAAAACCTTGAACGCGCAAGGCGGTTTGTTTGGTCGCTCAGCATTCCTTTGCCAGAAAAGCATCCTAAGCTGATTATTTTTGGGGGTGGTTGCACACTGACTGCCGCAAGAATTATTGTGGAAGAAGTTAAGGGGCAATCGATGGTGCGTATGTTCCCTGAAGAAATCACGCAGCCGGTAGATGGGGTTGATTATGATGCTTTGTTATTAGAACCCGGTGATGGATCGGTGACTAAAGCCTCACTACTTGGACGGAATACATTAGATCCTAGTGTAAAAAGGCATAAGTACATTCACGTTCCTATCAAGCAGTCTTTTTTCTTATGTGTGTCTCAYAATAGTTTAACGGGCAACCTCAACTTTCAGGATAACTTGTTGAATACCTTGCTCACTAGAGATATTACTGAATAGCGACCGATTAAAGAGGTATTAGCAGATGAAATATTATAAGCAAGCCATACTGTCAGCAGTGCTAATCTCAGGTGTTGTGCTGGCGACACAGGTGCCAGCAATCACGAGTAAGTCCGGCGTGACTTATTTGGCACAAAACTRGACCGATGAGGATAGGGCGTATTTCTATTTTGCTGATCAAGGTTCACGTTTAATTTCTTACGATTACTTTTTGCATCTTGAGCAAGCCGATTCGATAGCCTTGTTCCGTAGTGATGAAAATATGAAGCGCTTTGGGCTGATTCCAGCGCCTAAGAGTGATAATAATCCTGATGCTTTACCAATTGGGTTGACCCGTAATGGTGATCAGATGGGCCCAACTTGCGCAGTCTGTCATACACAACAAATCACTTATCAAAATGAGACGATACAGATTGATGGCGGACAAGCATTTTTCCATTTAAATCAATTTCTTAATGATTTGACGGCTTCATTACAAGCGACAGCAGATAACGTAGATAAGTTTGATCGATTTCAACAGAAGCTATTGGGCAATAACGCTTCGGAAGAGGAGCAGAACAAACTTAAACAAGGCTTAAAAGCGACTTATGAAAAGCGATTGGCACACATGATACAAAATCATTCAGATGTGCCATCAGGCTATACGCGGTTAGACGCTTTCGGCGCTATTTTAAATCAGGCCTTAGCCGCAACTGAAATAGAAGGTAATCGTAACTCCCCGAGTGCWCCAACTAGTATCCCTTATATTTGGGATACACCACAACACGACTATGTGGAATGGAATGGTTCGCAATCGAACACAGGTGTGGGGGCGCTGGCTAGGAATATTGGTGAAGTGATTGGTGTTTTTGGTGAAGTGCAGACTGAAACCACAGAGTGGTTAGGCTTTATTGATGGTGGTTACCCATCATCTATTCAAGCCAGTGAATTACGAGAATTGGAACATGTTGTCAGTAAAATGTATTCACCATTATGGCCAGACAGTTTTCCCAAAATCGATACGAATTTAGCAAAGCAAGGTCGTGGCTTGTACAAGCAGCATTGTATCGAATGCCATTTGGATATTGATAGAACGGATCCTAAACGACTCATTCAGGTTCGCATGAGTACCATAGGGGACATCAAAACAGACCCCTTAATGGCTAAGAATGCAATCGATTTAAGAGGTAAGACTGGTAAGTTTGAGGGGCGTCCGCAGTATTACTTCGCAGGCAAGCCATTACCCGCTGAAGCCCCAGCGATTGATATTGCGAACAATCTAATGGTAGGGGTGATTAAAAACAATCCATTACAGGCATACTTGGCGAAAAGAGATGCCAAAGCACTTGGCCACCCTGATGTGACTCGCCCCCCTAAATATGTAGATGGAAAAATTGTTGAGAAGGGGCAAGAGGTCTCTAGAAATTCCTTATTAGCCTACAAAGCGCGGCCATTGAATGGCGTTTGGACCAGTGCGCCGTTTTTGCATAATGGTTCGGTACCCAATCTATATCAATTGTTACTACCAGCAAAAGAGAGAGATCAACACTTTCATTTAGGCTCTTGGGAATTTGATCCTAAAAATATTGGATATGTTTTAAATTCGGATGACAATGATTTTGTCTTTGATACGAGGYTGCYWGGYAATAGTAACGYAGGCCATGARTATGGCACTGGCTATTATGGCAAGCCAGCGTTAACAGAAGAAGAGCGCTGGGCGCTAGTTGAGTATATCAAAACGCTTTAATTGAATATGTCACAAGATACCGCACAAACTAAGACGGCATGGCAAGCGGCATTCTCATTTAAAGAGAATTTCAAGTCTATCTATCAACGTCGGGCCAGTAACTATGCTTCTATTGATGGGATTCGGGCTTTATCTATTTTGCTGGTGCTGGTTTACCACACGTTTTTAGTTTTTCATTTATCCCATCCTACTGAGAACATCACTAGCATGTTAAGTGAACTGGGTCTTGGCTGGGCGTGGGCTTGGAATGGTGATAAAGGCGTGGATGTCTTTTTTGTGATYAGTGGCTTCTYAATTTCAGGCATATTGCTTAGGCAAGTCAAGAAGGTCGGGAAGATTGACTTGAAGAATTTTTACTGGCGGCGTTACTTACGATTAACCCCAGCTTACTATTTTATGTTGACCGTTTACTGGTTATTATCTGGCGATAACAGCGAATGGGTGTGGGCTAATTATTTGTATATCAATAATTTCATTGACTATGGACATCAAGCCGCCGGTTGGACATGGAGCTTGGCCGTAGAAGAGCAGTTTTACTTTATATACCCACTTATTCTTATTGCGATTCTTAAATATGCTAAAAGCCCAAGTTATGTGCTCTTAGCTTTGTTCTTGGCTTCCTTTGTGGTGCGTGCAGCCATTGTCCTACTGGATGACACTATTCGACTGTCAGCGGGTAGCCAAGTCTATTTAAACGATCAATATTTCAATCATTTTTTCACAGTATTTTACGATAACTTGCATACGCGGTTTGGTAGTTTAGTGATTGGTTGTTTGGCGGCCTATTACTTCCATTTCCATCAAGAAAAACTTAAGAAAATTGCTAATTCTAAAATGGGAGTAGGCTTGACGGTATTAGGCATTTTTCTGGTGGTTTTCTTTATGGCTTTCCCTGCTTTTTCGACTAACTTCGATCAGTACCAAACCTTTAATATTATTTACTATATTTTCATTGGAAACGATAACAACACCTTTACCTTCGTAGTTAGGTTTAATTTTGTTTTAGCAATGCCGACACTTTCTGGTGTCATGATCTCGTAGGTAT
>NVTX01000077.1:0-1971 GCA_002401735.1 Methylophilaceae bacterium
TCCTCTTCTAGTTTCTTCTTCTCTTCTTCCGCTTTCTTCTTATTCTCGAGCTCAATATCGACCTTCGGCGCTTCAGGTTCTGGCTTTGGTTCAATTTTCGGCTCTGGTTCTGGTTCGGGCGTTGGTTCCTCTTTGACCTCAGGCTCTGGTGGTTCAGGTTTTGGTTCTACTTTTGGTGGTTCGGGTTGAGGCATCGTCTGATTAATACTAGGCAGCTCATCCCATAGTTCAATTCCACTCACACTTACTGTGGTGTGTGCGTCTTTCCATTGAAATGAAAATAATAAAATTCCCACTAATATCACGTGTATTAATACCGCCAGAAAACCAGCTTCCCACGCCATTGCAGTTTCATGCTTTCTAAACATACGTTAAGGTGCTGGCTTAAACAGCAATCCCACTTTCTCCACTTGGGCCTGTTTCAGCAAGTCCATCACTTGCACTACTTTTCCATACTCTGTTTTTTCATCTGCTGCGACAACAACAGCCCGCGGTGCTTTTTCTAATTGTGTCTTCACTTCAAACAAAAGCTGATCCAGAGGCAACATATTCCCTGCGATTTCAGCATCTCCATTTTTCCTCACCGTAATCACGATAGGTGCAGCAGTTTGCTTTAACGTTTGCCCGACCGAAGGCAAATCAACAACACCAGGGTTAGTCATCGGCGCTGTTACCATGAAAATAACAAGCAATACCAATGTCACATCAATATAGGGGACAACATTAATTTCATTCATCATGCGGCGTTTACGTGYTCTTGCCATTTCAAACTCCTTGTATCTGACTGAACTTCAACAACAATCCTAAGCGCGGCGCTGTAAGATATTAGTGAACTCTTCAATAAAGCTCTCATAACGCACAGAGAGCCTATCGACGCTTGATGCAAAACGGTTATAGGCAATAACTGCAGGAATGGCTGCAAACAAACCAATCGCTGTTGCAACCAGGGCCTCTGCAATACCTGGCGCCACTTGACTCAGTGTCGCCTGTGCCACAGTTGATAAGCCACGAAACGCATTCATAATGCCCCATACAGTACCAAACAATCCAATATAAGGACTTACCGACCCTACTGAAGCCAAAAATGGCAAATGCGCATCCAAATCATCGATCTCCCGATTATAAGTTGCTCGCATGGCGCGACGCGAACCTTCCATCACATCACTCACATCAATGGATGCATCCAAATTATCGTGTTGCTTATGTCGAATAAACTCTTTAAAACCCGCCTCAAATATACTGGCCATGCCTTGCGATTTACCTCGTTTTTTGCCAGAGGCCAATCCATCATATAATTTGTTTAAATCCCCACCTGACCAAAATGCAGCCTCAAATTCATCTGCGTTACTTTCAGCATTTTTCACCGTGAATACTTTAATGAAGATGTACCACCAAGAAAAAAGTGATATCAGAAGTAAAACCGCCATCACAAGTTGTACCGGAATACTTGCCCCAGCAATTAGGGTAAATAATGACATATCATTTGCTGCACTCATACTGACTCCATTTTTAATAATACTGATTTAGGGATAACGGTAGGTTTAAACGTAAGGGCGTTAACACAAGCGAGTTTGACCTGTGCTTGCACTAAAGGTTGACCATCTAACGTAATTTTTTGCGAAAAAACTAAACTGCCATAACCAGACTTCTCCAATTCACTAGTGACCACTAACAAATCATTGAATTTTGCTGGACGTTTAAACCCAAGCGTCATGCTATGTACAACAAAAATAATATTGAGTGTATCTTTCAGATAAGTTTGCTCAAAACCTAATGCACGCAGCCACTCTGTTCGCGCGCGCTCCATAAAGTTGAGGTAGTTGCTATGGTACACCACACCACCACTATCTGTATCTTCATAATAAACGCGCACCTGCCAACCATGCTGTTCAGACATTACTGCTGCCATAGCTCTCCAGACGCTAATGCTTTAGGTACTTTTAAACCAAAATGCTGATAGGCCAAGCTAGT
>NVTX01000077.1:1979-9430 GCA_002401735.1 Methylophilaceae bacterium
GGCCACGCGGCGTACGCATCAAATATCCCTGCTGAATCAGGTATGGCTCCAATACGTCTTCAATGGTGTCACGCTCCTCACCAATGGCTGCGGCCAAATTATCTAGTCCGACAGGGCCGCCGCCAAATTTCTCCAGCACAGCTTGCAATAGTTTTCTATCCATCACATCAAAACCAAGCGCATCCACATCTAACATTTTTAGTGCGGCATCGGCAACCTCAGCACTCACTTCACCATTTGATTTCACTTGTGCGTAATCACGTACACGGCGTAACAATCGATTAGCAATACGTGGCGTACCTCTAGACCTTTTTGCAATTTCCGAGGCGCCAGAACCTGTCATCTTCAGTTCTAACAGGCCTGCACTTCGAGTCACAATACGGCCTAACTCTTCTGTGGAATAAAATTCTAGACGCGACACAATACCAAATCGGTCTCTCAGTGGATTAGTCAGCATGCCAGCACGCGTTGTCGCGCCAATTAAAGTAAATGGGGCTAAATCCAATTTGACTGAACGCGCAGCAGGGCCTTCCCCTATCATGATATCCAACCGGTAATCTTCCATGGCTGGATATAGAATTTCTTCTACAACTGGTGATAGACGATGAATTTCATCAATGAATAAAACATCATTGGGTTCTAAATTAGTCAGTAGTGCGGCTAAATCGCCTGCACGTTCTAACACTGGGCCAGAAGTTTGACGCATATTAACGCCCATTTCACGTGCAATAATATTGGCCAATGTGGTCTTACCCAAACCTGGCGGTCCAAATAACAGTACATGATCTAATGCTTCACCTCGACCCCGCGCCGCATTAATAAATATCTCTAATTGGCTTCTGGCCTTTTCCTGCCCAACATACTCATCAAGCACCTTAGGGCGTAAAGCACGCTCAATAACTTCTTCTTGAGCACCTTCTTCAATATCCGGAGCTATTAAACGCTCGGTTTCAATCATAATTCAGCATTATTTGGATTGTACCCATCACACGATAAGGTTAATTTAGATATTACAATTTTACCTGAGAAAAGTTTTCTATCAACTTTTTCAGCTCTACTGGCTTGCCTAAGCCAATCCCTTGCCCGTAATGTACGCCTATCAACTTCAACTCTTTCAATATTTCATCGTTTTCAACAAACTCAGCAACGGTCTTAATATTTAACGCCTCYGCCACGGARTGAATAGARCGYACCATTGCATGATCAATTTTATTGATGTGCATTTCTTTCACGAAAGAGCCATCTATTTTCAAATAATCCACTTCAAAGTTTTTAAGGTACATAAAGGAGGACATCCCACTACCAAAATCATCTAAAGCAAATTTACACCCCAGCTTTTTAAGCGCTGTTAATAGGTTAATCGTATGTTTTAAGTTGACAATTGCAGCTGTTTCAGTGATTTCAAAACATATCGCTTCTGGTGGAATAGCATAAATAGCTAATTGCTCTCTTATATAACCAAGAAAACTTTTATCCCCTAATGATGTTCCTGATAAATTAATTGAGAAAATATARTCACACTTATTGTGGCTGATATCGAGCAATTTTCGATAGGCCATAAATGTATTTTTAATCACCCATYGATCAATATTAGGCATCAAATTATAGCGTTCCGCTGATGGAATAAATGCTGTTGGTAACGTAATGCCGCCATCTTCATTCAGCTTCCGGATGAGCACTTCATAGTGATGTTGTTGCGGCATATCTAACGAGAGCGGCACGATGGGTTGGCAATATAAGATAAAACGATCATCATCAATTTCACCAGTAATGTCCGCTATTGCATCAACGGCTTTATGGCGCTGTAAGTTTTCTTTATCACCATGATTGTATAAAAAGCTTTGATTACGCCCAGCACTCTTTGCTGAGTAACAAGCAGCATCTGCGGCATGCATAATGTCACTCGTACTATGAAAGCTGGAATCCACCACCACGATTCCGATACTAACGCCAATATTAAACACCTTCTCTTCATGGACAAAACGATAATCTCTGACAAGTTTTAACAGCCTGTCGATAATGACATTGGCATTTGCCAAACTAGAGCCCATCAATAGCAAGCCAAACTCATCCCCGCCTAACCGTGCAAGTGTATCTCGATCATCCACTTTATTTCCAAACAGCGCACTTATTTGCCTGAGCAGTTCATCACCAGCGTTATGTCCACATGTATCATTTACTAATTTAAATTGGTCTAAATCTAAGTAACAAAAAACATGCTGCACATCATCCTTAACCGCTCCATCTAGCGCCTCAGTCAATCTAACCTCGAACTCACGCCGATTAATTAGGCCTGTTAGGTCATCATGCTGCGCTTGGTGGCGTAACAATGTTGTCGCATCATGGATTTTTTCTTGCATATGATCGTAAGCATTTTTTAAGCTTTGTGACATCAAATTAAAGCCGGTTTGTAGCACCTTCAATTCGCCACTTGAATCTTCTTTAATGGTATGTGAAAAAACACCCTCGCCCAGCTTATCAACGGCAAATGCAATCTCTTGAATCGGCTTCGTAATATTCCGCCCAATAAACCAAGCAATCAGCGCACTAGACAACAAACCAAACAAGCCGATTAACACCATCTTTATAATCAGGTCTTGTTTCAGCGCCTGTAGTGACAAAGTGCTTAGCTCAACATAAACATACCCAATCGTTAAATCCTCTGGTGGGCTATTGAGTGCGACACCTTCTAATTCATCGCTAGGAAAATCTTCAATTTCTTCTAAATTCCTAATAATTGGCGATAAAAAGATAACCCCATTCTTCCATGCTAACTCTTGACTATTACTAGTCATCATCTGTTTCAGTAATTTTTTAGCGATTGGACGTCCACTAAATGCCAGCACCCGCCCTCGCATATCGGTAATCACCACAGACCTTAGCTCTTGTTCATTCGTTAAGATTTGTCGCACTAATTTTTGTAAGCTATCTAAATTACCCGAAATAACACCGTATTCAGAAGCTGGGGCTAATTGTGTCGCAATGATGCGCCCTCGATCGTATAAAGAATAATTGAGATTAGCGAACACTTTTGAGATTGCATAACCAGCTAAGATAATGGCAAACAATACTGCAGGTAACGTTCCCAACAGAATAACTCTAGATTTAATCCCTAAATTTTTCATTATTCTAGTAACCCAACTGGCTGGCGCGTTTCTAGCGCTAACAATTTTTTATAAATATCGTTTTCATCCGTTAACTGCAAATTTAACGATCGCTGGACTTGATGATTAACAATGACTGAAAAATACTTTGGCACAATTGGTGGCGGCAAAATAGAGGGAAGCGTCTGTGTATCGATTGCAATTTCTGCCGCCTGCTTAGCTAGGTGCTTTGCACTGCTAAATACAGAGGCAATCGCACCTGCTTTCACATAGGATCGCGAGTATCCAAAAACTGGCACTTGGTGCCTATAACTGGTTAACAATATGGATTGTGCTGTTTCACGGTTATAAACAAGCGGGTCTGGTATCGCCAGCAATACGTCATTTGTATCGAGTATCATTTCCAGCTTTGAAATCAACTCTTTACTCGTGTGCACTTCTGACACCTCAACATTAAAACCATGTTTCTCMGCAGCTTCCCGCAAGAAATCTTCATAACGGTTTGATGTCGAYCCCAGTAAAATGCCTAAATTCTTGGCCYTRGGCAAAGAAACCTTAACCAACCCTATCTGYCGTTTATATGGCTGATCTAAYATAATCGCACTGAATATACCCAATCGGCGACCGCTCTTAAAAAGCAATCGATTAAATGTTGGTAGCGGAACAAACACACCAAGAACAGGCGTTGTATGTTTTAACTTGCTAGAAGCAGTTAATGCCTTCACACCCAAGGCAATCACTAACTCACTATTCTCTGCTACTCGTAGCTTCTCTACTTCGCTCAAGTTGATCAGCTTCACTTTCAAGGTATGTTTTTTGTTCGCCACCAATTCTTCTTTAAACTTCTGAATAAATTCTTGATTAGTCGCCGAAGCCGTACTCATTACGATGGTAATCCCTGTATAAGCTTGCGCTGGCAATGGCAATAGAAAGGCCCATGGCAGTAATAACCACGCAAATTTAACGCGCAATAAACGGTTAGTCTTTAGCAAAATCAATGACTTAAGATTAAGTTCCATTAAAAATTAAGGATGACATTCAGGCGGGCGCGACGGTCAGCAGTGTTGTAATCGGCAAACTCTTCGTAGTGATTGTTAAATAAATTCTCGACCACTGCCGAGACTTCCCCGCTCAATTTTCCTGCGYTAAATCGTCGCGCAAGTCTAACGTCACATCTTCTTATTAAATCAACATGAGTGCCATCCCCCAAAAGGTAAGCTTTGCTCGTTTGGTAATAGGCTAAGCTGCCATCCCAATGTTGATTAAAACGATGTGTAAAGAGCGCACTAACGGTATTGCTGGGCATTGACTCCTCATAATGTCTAGCTAAACTTTCTTTTATTTTACGAATCCGAACATGTGAAAAATTAAACAAGAGATTGGTTTGCCTAGCTAGTTGCCATTTTACTTGTGTTTCAAAACCATTAATCTCTGCACTTCCGTCGTTAACAGCGCCATCAATATCTTTTGCCGCCGTCACAAGAACGAAACCTGGCGGGGCTGTAAAAGGCGTTGTCGTTCGGTCAATATGATCAGTAATTGTGTCGTAAAACAGCCTAGCATCAATATCCAGCTTTCCTACTTTGCCTAAATAGCCAATTTCCTTAGAAATAATTCGTTCAGGGTCTACATTGCCAAGGTTCGCATCGTACTGTTGCAAGAGCGTCGTATTAGGAAGAACGGTGGGTACGTGCAGGAATCGATTGAATTTTTCTTCTACGTAACTCGGCGTACGCAAGGCCGATGATGCGCCCAACCGCAACGTATGGTTAGGTGTCATTTTAAAATTAAGGCTGACACGTGGTGAAATATCTGTCCCCGTAAAACTATTATGTTCGATCATGGCGCCCGCATTGAGTAATAACTTTTTATGTGGAGCTAATTCGGCATGCCCAAACAATCTTTGCAGGTTGAAATAGTCTTTCTTGGCTTCACCCAGGTAAAACGGTGCATAAACACTGTCTTGGCGTAAGCTCCCACCCCAAACAAACCGAAATTGCTTTCCGATAGAAAAGTTATGCTGTGCCTCGATATCAAATCGCTCAATTTCTGATACATTTCTGACTGTAATCGTATCATTAAGCAACAGCGCTCCATTTCCTACGCCAAGTAAAGCATCAACAACTGGCCGCAAGTTTACAGATGTCGTTTTATCATTTGAACGATCAAATGAATGGTAGGCTTGCAAAGAGAAATCACTATCTTCTGCAATATGGTGCCGCCAACGGATTAGCTCATAATGGTTGCTAATTTGTTTGGTTCTAGGCAAAAATACATACGGATCCTCATCAATATTGCCTTCACCACGCGCACCATCTGTCAATCCAAATTCAAACTCAATATTATTTGCATTATTCAGTTGATAATCTGCACGGATATTGAGTAAGCGAGTACGCTTAAAATCATTGCGGTCTTTTAAACCATCGTCTTGGCGATAGCCGGTGGTTACACGATATTGCAAGTCACCCAACTTCCCGCCATACCGATAGAACACCTCATTGCGTCCATTCCCATGGGTTGCAATGACTGTGCTACCGCTGACCTGCGAGGGATGCTGCGTAATGATGTTAATCACGCCAAAATAGGAATTTGCGCCGTAACTGGCGGCATTTGGCCCTCGCGTCACTTCAATCCGCTCAATATCAGCAAGCGTAATCGGTAGCTCACTCCATTGCACGCCTCCATACAATGGACTATAAACAGTGCGTCCATCAATTAACACTTGCATGCTGCCTGCGTAGGCTGAACTCATGCCGTGATAGCTCACCACGTGATTTGTGTTATGAACATACCCTGCATTGATTCCGACATAAAAACCTGGGACAAGACGAAAGATTTCTGGCAAATCAACGATACCTGCTGCGCGTATCATTTCCCGGTCGATAACCGTAACGGCAGAAGGTGCATCGGATTTAGGCTGAGAAAGACGAGAAACAGACAATACATTAGGCACATCCCCAATATAATCTTCTTCATCAAGACTTAATGGTTCCTCTGCTTCATACGCGTTTACAACAGGCAAATAAACAGCGAACAATACCGATATTAATAAAATGCTTTGTTTCATTCAAATATCACTTCTATTTTGACAACGATTTTAGCGCTTGCTTTATGCCTTCTGACACAGTGACATCTTTATCTAACAATTTTACAGAAGCAACCGCTTCACGTTCGTTATAACCCAACGMTAACAAAGCGTTAAGCACATCTTGCGTAGCAGATTTTACTTGCCCAGCRRCCGTACTCAGCCCCATYGMCTCAAACTTWCCTTTCAACTCCAGCAATAAGCGCTCGGCGGTCTTCTTGCCGACGCCAGGAATTCGCGTTAAGACGGTAACTTCTTGACTACTAATGGCCTCCACTAAATCCTCAATGGAAACACCACTTAAAATTGAAAGCGCCGATTTAGCACCAATCCCATTCACTTTAAGCAATTGTCGAAAGGTATCTTTTTCACGCTGCGTACCAAACCCGTAAAGCAATTGTGCATCTTCGCGCACAACCATGTGCGTTAACAATGCCACTTGCACACCAACCTCTGGCAAATTATAAAAAGTACTCATTGGCACTTCAACTTCGTAACCAACACCAGCACAGTCGACCACAATAAGCGGTGGCGCCTTTTCTGCCAATAGTCCATTTAGGCGAGCTATCATATWTTTATCCCAATCAAAACATTATCCAATCAATCGTCCATTCTTCACACGAAACCCCGCGGTTGCCAGCTTACCCAGCCCTTGCCCGCCATGTGCATGGCAAATCGCGCATGCAAGTGCATCCGCAGAGTCTGGCCCTGGCGTGGCAGGTAGCACAAGCAATCGCTTCACCATTTCCTGCACCTGTTCTTTTTTAGCATGGCCATTTCCAACTACCGCCTGTTTGACTTGTAAAGCCGTATATTCCGCCACTTCTAAATCACGTATCACCGCAGCACTAATCGCCGCACCTCTGGCTTGGCCTAACAGTAGGGTGGWTTTTGGGTTTACATTCACAAAGACTTTTTCAACCGCGACTTGCGTAGGTTCATAGGTATCAATCACCTCAAACAAACCATCCAAAATGATTTTCAACCTAGCAGGAAGTGCTTCTCTATCTGATGTTTTACCACTCGCTGTTTTGATTGTTCCGCTAGCGATGTACTGAATTTTTTCACCAACTTTTTCAATCACACCAAAACCTGTGATGCGCAGCCCAGGATCAATCCCGAGAATTCTTAAATTTCTCACTATTTAATGACTTCTTGAAAAAAAACGGAACAGCTTAAACGAGACCCGGTGCAAACAAAAAATTGATGCCATCGCAACATGACAAGTCTTTAACTTTCTTCAATCACTGCAGATGTATACA
>NVTX01000078.1 GCA_002401735.1 Methylophilaceae bacterium
TCCTTAATCAAATTAAAGCAGAGTGAATTGCTGCTGATTTCTGGCACGGCTAGTATTGTTGGCCATGCCGCGCAACATGACTCTGATGCCATTGTTCAGACACGCGAGGCGATGACGAATATAGAAGCCGTCCTCGGACAAGCCAATGCGGTTGCCTCTCATACAACATTCTCTTTGGCTGATTTGCATTATCGTGTTTACGTCCGTCATCCTGCACATGTGACAGAGATTCATAATGAACTAATGCGTTACCTCTCCGCGAATCCTAACGTTGAGTATTGCCAAGCAGATATTTGCCGTCAAGATTTATTATTAGAGATAGAGGCAAGTGCAGAATACCCCTTAGTTTCTTCAGTTGAAGTGAAAGACTGATTTGTATAAAGTGCTAAAGCCTTTATTAGGCATTTATGATGTGCTCGTGATGTATGTGTGTTTGTGCTGGTTAGGGATACTGTGTTTAGCTTGGACACCCATTGCTATTGTGGTTTATCCATTRCTGTCAGTTCGTCAAGGGCGTATTTTGGGGCGGTTTATTATTTCGAGAGGGTTTCGCTTATATTTAACGACGTTAGTTAAATCGGGGCGATGTACTTTTGATTTAACGGCTTTGGATGTTTTAAGCAAGGAAGGTGCGTTGATATTGGCGCCTAATCATCCCTGTTTGTTAGATGCTGTGATGGTGATTTCACGGTTACCTAATGTGGCATGCGTGCTGAAATCAGCGTTGATGAGAAATGTTTTTCTAGGCGCTGGTTCACGTTTGGCACGTTATATCCCAAGTGATCCGGTTCGCGGCATGATTCAGCATGCCATTAAAGATTTTGAGAATGGTAGCCAGTTGCTGTTGTTTCCAGAAGGGACACGGACTGTGCAGTCGCCCGTCAATCATTTCAAGGGTAGCATTGGGATTATTGCTAACCACGCCAAAGTCCCCGTGCAAACGATATTAATAGAAACAGACACTAAATTTTTAAGTAAAGGGTGGTCGTTGTTCCGCAAACCCGTATTACCCATTCATTACAAAGTTACCTTAGGCCGTCGCTTTGATCCGCCTGAGGATACACAACAGTTTATGATTGACTTAGCACATTATTTTAGACATGAGCTGGTGAAAGATTCAGCCTTCTATCCGCAAGGTGCTTTGGCWAGGCCTGACTAATGATGACAACG
Organism: Methylophilaceae bacterium; assembly: GCA_002401735.1. Classification (GTDB taxonomy): domain Bacteria; phylum Pseudomonadota; class Gammaproteobacteria; order Burkholderiales; family Methylophilaceae. Next base: position 1,171 of record NVTX01000078.1, read on the forward strand.
ATTTCGAAGTCACATCTAGTACTGATTCCGAGTTATAACCCAGGGGAAAAAGTCACTGATACCGTGCGTGAAGCACGGCAATACTGGAACCCTGTTTGGGTGGTTGTGGATGGGAGTACGGATGGGAGTGCGGAAAAGTTGCTGGCAATGGCTAGTGATGATGATGGTCTGCATGTCATCGTGTTAGAAAATAATCAGGGCAAAGGTGCGGCAGTATTACATGGCTTAGATGAGGCCAACAAGGCTGGCTATAGTCATGTGTTGACGATGGACTCAGATGGACAACATCCGGCAGAACGTATCCCAGTATTTATGACAGCATCCATTGCACAACCAGAAGCAATGATATTGGGCGTACCCGTGTTTGATGCTAGTGCGCCTAGCCTGCGTGTGAAAGGACGGAAAGTCTCTAATTGGTGGGCTAATTTAGAAACACTTTGGGCGGGCATAGGAGACTCTTTATTTGGCTTTCGTGTGTATCCCGTTGATGCTTTGAGACAAGTGATGCGTAAGCAACCATGGATGCGGCATTTTGATTTTGACCCAGAGGCGGTAGTGCGTTTGTGTTGGCGCGGCGTTAAACCGATTAATGTATCAGCGCCAGTGCGTTATTTTAGTATTGAAGAAGGCGGCGTCTCACATTTTAATTATGTGCGGGATAATGTGCTGCTTACTTGGATGCATACGCGTCTATTTATTGGCTTTGTGCTCCGTTTGCCAATGTTGGTGATGAGGCGGTTAAGCGAAAAGTAAACCGTTTGCGAGAATGGTCATTTTTGCCAAAATGCTGCGCGTGACAGCAGGATAAAGACGCTAGCCAGCACAAGCCCGCCTAGCACATCTAATGCCACATGTTGGCGTGTCGCAAGGGTAGAGTAGATAATGCCGACACACCATATTACATTGGATATCTTTACCCAGTGTGGTGCATTAATTCTACGAAGCAAAYAGGCTAACCAAGCGCCAGAAAAGAAAGCCGTGGCGACATGTAAAGATGGGCAGGCATTGSCAGCAGCATCGACACTTTTTAGGAAGTTGATGCTAGGGTGCAAAGCCCAGTCTATTTCACTGATAGGAGTGGTTGTCGGCCAAACATAAAAAATGGTTAAGCCAGTAATACTCATGAGCGCAATCGATAAGGTGAATTCGTAAAGTTCACGCTGTTTGATCGTAAACATGGCTGGAAAAGCGACATAGACCCACAARGATAAATAGATTGGTAGTGCTAAGGGTTGGAAGCTGATGAGTCTATCTGCAGCAGTATATGGAATGACTGTTGTTGGGAAGGCCGGGTGGTTAAGTACATAAAAATAGGCGACAAAGAAGAGGCTAATAAAAACAGTGAGGCCTACGCACTTGAATAGTAGGTGGCTATTGAGTGCAAGCTTRATCTGTTGATGCCACACGCTTTCTTYACGCTTGGGATTCGGTGTTAATGACATTAAAATGCYTGCCTAAGCGTGACAAAGTTTAATTGTTGTTTTGAGGCCGCTTCTAAAAGATCAGGTAATACTTCYAAAATGATGGGTGYTCCATTGTGACTGATTGCKGCATTGCCATCGTGTAGAAGTAAGATGGCACCAGCTTTCAGCCGATTCAATAGTTTAGATTTTACTTGTTCAGCATTTCTGTTTTTTGTGTCATAGCCGCGCACGGACCAGCTTACTAGCGTGAGGTTAAGTTGATGCAGTACCGGGGCTAAAAAAGGGTTGCGAAACCCTGCTGGCGCACGAAAAAATAATGGGCGTTGACCCGTAATGGTAGTGAGTGTATTTTGTGCTGTTTCTATTTCTTGCGTAAAGCCTTTGAACCCTAAGAATGCAAAATGATGRCGATGGTGTTGTGTGTGATTTTCAATTGCATGCCCACGGCGAATAATTTCTTGGCATAACGTTGGGTGTTGCATCGCATTTATGCCGACGCTGAAAAAGGTTGCTTTGGTTTGATAATCATCAAGAATGTCCAAGACTTTAGGTGTCACGTTAGGGTCAGGACCATCATCTATTGTTAAGGCAATTTCATTTCTTTCTATTGCAGCAGCAGGTAGCTGTGTCCAATTATTGCCTAACCATTGGCTACGTGGYGATAAACCAATGATTGTAATTGCTAAGTGGTTCATCAGAATGCTGGCTAATAACCATGGCCATAAGGTTGGCATAACGATGACGAGCAAGAATGCTAAAAGATGTAAMCCGAGACTAAAGCTGATAAATACGGTCGGTCGCCAAGATGTGGGTTTAAGCATTAAATTTCTTTGCAAATACAATGGAGAAAAAGAGTGCCAAGATAACRCCRGGGGCAACAGTCACGCCCATGGCTTGTAATATTGAAATGTCAGAGAATGAGAGTATGCCAAATCCGAGGACTGTCGTGAGGTTGGCAAACATCATGGAAGCTAASGTGCGAGGYGAAGTGTTCGATTGATTGAAAAATAAAGCATAGTTAGACCCTACYGCAACCACTAATAACAGACCGACTAAATGTAAAATAATCAATTGCTGSCCTAGGAAGGCTAAGCCTGCGATAACGGTAACCACTGCGGCAGCCAACGGCGTAATCACGCGTAATAACTGCGTGACAGATTTAAAGACAATTAATAAGAGTACGATAATGGCTAATAAGCCAAATAAAGATAGCGTAATCGCTTCTTGCATATAGCCTGCATATAATTGGTCAGACTCCGCTTTCATATCAATAAATACGACATTGGGTAGATGGCTTGCCGCTAAAGCGTTACGTATTTTTTTTGCATTAATCTCGCTGTCTTTGTGTGCTGTTAATGGTAATAATGCGCTCCATTTAGACGGTTGCTGTAAGAGTAACGCATCTAAAGCCATCGCCATGGATGTGTTTTTAAGGTTGTCTGCTTGTAGTAAAGGTTGCTTGCGCGCGGTAGCAATCGCATCAACAAATGGAGAGAGCCGCCGTGCTTGTATCGGTAGGTTACTCACCGCCTGTGTAAGATGCGTTGTTAATRCAGTGGTGGGCGGGAGACTAGCTTGGCGCGCACGTTGTGTGGCATCACTCGGTAAGTAGCGGCTGGGGCTTTCAAAACTAGCAATGGCACCTTCCATTATCTGAGTATTTAGGATYAGTGAAACTTGTTCAGAGGATTGCAAAACGGACTCTTTACTATCGCCTGAAACGACGACCATATAGCGYACGTCAGGCGCACCAACATCGGCACGCAAGCGCGTGTCTAATGCAATATCCGTTTGAGAGACCGGGCTTAGTGAAGAAATATTATGGCTCCATAAATCTGCMCGRTGATTAAAMACAAYRRCACAAGCRATYACKAGCAATACAATGGCTGGCCAACGTARYTGRTGTGCTMGTTTTACTTTGTTTGCTAGYAATTGRCCGATRGCACTAATGTCRTGKATGCGGAATGTGGCAGGCAATAAATGYGGYAAAACAAAGCGCGTAAYAATGGCCGCMGTCACMAGCCCAGAGATTGCATATAGTCCCAATTGCGCAAGYCCTGGGAAGCCYGAAAATAGTAAGGAAGCAAAGCCACAGACGGATGTGAGCACTCCTAGGCGGATGGTTGGCCAAAAACGTTTCACCCAAGATTGATGCTTTGCTTTGCCTGAATCGGATTGTACAAATAGATAGATAGAATAATCTACCGCCTCACCAATCAGTGCAGTGCCGAATCCTAATGTAATGCCATGCACCATACCAAACGTTAAACTAACCGCTGCAATGCCGGCTAAAGCACCAGTCAATACAGGTAAAAACCCGAGTAATAGTGCTGAAAAGGAGCGGTAAACCAATAAGAGTAATATGGCGATGGCTAAAACACTAATCATGGATAAACGAAATACTTGCTTTTGGATCGCATTGCGCGCATTGACTGAGAACACGCTAGGTCCTGTCATGACAAGTTGCGCATTGAGGGTTGTGTTTCTTTCTTTCTGGATATCATCCGTAGCGGCATTGAATGCTAAACGAATGCTTAGCATGGCTTGTTCTTGTGCGTCAGTATCAGCGCCCATTGCGCCTGTTTGGATTAACATTAACGCGCGTTGACCATCTTTAGATGCCCAAACGCCTTCTGCTAGCTCAGGCTGACGATCGCTATTAAATTGATCTAACAGTTGTATCATTTCTCCCGTGGGGTCACGYGTGAGCATGGATTTAATCAGCATGCCAGCAGGTGATGCCAGTAGCTCTATGCTTTCATTGATTGCACTATGTAGACCATTGGCGCTGAAGCGTTCTGCATTAACAGCAGGACTTAGTAAATAACGGTTATTAAATAAAAATKCTTGGTCATTTTCGGTGTAAATGGGTTCGCCGTTGTTGACGGCAATAAAGGCAGCCTCCGGTCTTAACCGCTGCGCAGTCAATTTAGATAACTGGGCGCGCGTTACTGCATTTTCACCCTCTATGCCAACGAGTATAAGACGAGAGGCTAAACCATCTTTGATTTGATCCAGTAGCAGCTGTTGTTCCGCTGTTGGTGTTTTTGGCAAAAAAGCTGATAAATCAGTGCTGAATGATGTGCGACTAATAATGACACCGCATATCAATAAAAATGAGAGCCATAAGACAATAGCGATGGTGCTAGGTCGGCGGACGCTAATCATTTTTTGGTATCCGAAGGCGTTATTGTCATCGTGGAATGATCTCCATCGGTTTGCGAGACTTCAATGCTGCGTACTTGATCGTTGCGTCCAGCAATACGAATGTGTTGTAGTTGTGCTTTTATTTTTTCACTGGTAGGCGATAGTTGCAGTATCCATTTTTCGGCAGAGCCATCTAAATGCAAAGTAAAACTTCGCTCTAAAGAAACAAGGTCGCCCGCTAGTGTGCCGCGTATGCTATTAATAAATATAGCCAGTTCAGGATGGCTTTGTACTTGGAAATAATAGGTTTTACTACCGCGTTCAATTAAGAGCCTATCCCCTTCAACAATGAGTGATTCAGGTTTTGGTTTGAGTGTACGCTTTTCTAAGTAATCAGGCGCAGTGAAAAATAACTCTCCTGAAGATTCCACGGGTTCGTCTAGTAATGAGATGTGTTTTCTCTCAATGAATGTTGCACGGCTAGGATTTGCCTGCGCGAGGGTCTGCATCAACGTTTTTACATTCCAATCCTTAGCCTGACAGATGGAAGAGAAAAGCAGTACAACTGTGAATGCACCAGCTACAAAAAGTCGATTGAATATTGCGCCTGTTAACAACATGTTTTTATACATTCCTTTGTGAGGGCGTTGGCCAGAAATCATAAAAATTAAACCAATTATATGGCGCAGAACGACAATAATAATCGATGAGGGCAGCATAATCATTAACTGCGTTTTTAACAGCAATATCACGTTGGCCGCGTTCGACTTTTGAAAAGTCAGCTAAAGGACGGAAATGGATGGAATACTGATTACCACCTAAGTACAAGCCTGTCATAAACATCACTTTCTGCCTTAACAAGGCTGCCAAGCGGAATGGTCCTAGCGGTAGGTATGCCTCCTCGCCAAGAATCTGGACAGGGTGTACAGCATCATCACCAAAGGTGCGGTCAGCCAAAACACCAATGGCATAGCCATCTTCTAGTTTTTGATTGACTTGCAACATAGAGTCCATGTTGCCAAGGCCGATAATGTCTTGGCCTGCATTTGGGTTGATTGCTGTTAGCATCGCATTAATTTTTTTTGCGTTGTCTTGATGCATAAACATGGCAACCCGCAAGTCTTTGTCTTTGCCTAAGCTGCGAATGACTTCAAAGCTGCCTAAGTGTGCACCCGCTAAGAACAAGCCTTGCCCTGTTGCTAAATGCGCATGCACCTCCTCGTCACCCTCTACTTGGATATTAAATAGGTCAAACCGTTGGTTGATTAGGTAAATGCGGTCATGAATGGTTGCTGCGAAGGTGAAAAAGTGTTGGTACTGATCGCTAAAACGCACTGGTCGGCCTAATGCTAGTTGTAAATACTGTTTGGATGCGCGACGGCTTTTAGGCGCAAATATTAAAAAATAAATCGCAATAAGGTGTAACACGACTCTCCCAGCACGTCGCCCTAACTTAAGTGAAATCCACGTCATCACTCTAAGCATCAGCATGTTGCTGCGCTCTTTTTTTGTTGCCCAAGCGGCGCGCTTTTGTGTGCTATCTATTGTCATATAGTGGTTATAGGTGAAATACCACCTATCGCTATTTTGCGACTACCTGCAGAAATATTGAAATTAAGCGTCCCTTTGCTAGATTGGCTAAGTTCAAAAGATAATACATCTCCTGGTTTAGCAGGGTTCAAAAATTTAATGGAACTGATTTTATAGTGCGCAGGATTCACTTGGTTGGCATCAGCGATTAGTTGAATCGCCATGTCGAGCAGCACCACCCCTGGCAAGATGGGCATGTCAATAAAATGTCCAGCAAAAGCAGGATGGTCTAAGGGGACGGTCCAAAGGGTTGCTTGATTCAACTTATTTCCTTACGTTGCGCTGTTTGTTATAGAGATCTTGTAGCATAGGCCTTGGTAGTTTTCCTGTGCTGTTGCGCGGCAATTTGTCTACAAACCAGAGCGGGCGAGGGATAAACACTGGATCTAAGTGTTTGCGTAAGGCTGCCAATATTTGTTTGGTGCCTATTTCAGGCGTGCTAACCACAAAGGCTGCCAATCGAGTGATGTGCGTATGATTCTCTTCACTAGGCATATAAAACGTGCCATCTAATACGCCAGGAATGCTAGTCAGCTGATGGTTTAAGCTAGCCAATGAATGACGTTTTCCTGCGATATTAATCATATCGGTGAGTCTGCCATGTAATAAAAAATGTGTATCTGAAACAAATTCGATTTGATCATTTATTTTAGTGGCGCTTGCAATGTGGCCGCCATCTGCAAACACATCACCATCACGCTTGGTTAATGAGATGCCATCAAACAGATGCCATTCTGATGTGCTGGTGGTACGCCTGGTTGCAATTTCCCCTGTTTCTGTACTGCCATAGATCTCTACCAAGGGGGCTTTGCAGCGTGTTTCTATTTCTACTGCAAGTGCAGATGAAAGTGGTGCTGTTGCCGATAGTACGCATGCTGTTGTTGGGATGTTTAGCTCAGCATCTAGCAGCGCACGTAAATGTACAGGTGTGGAGACCAACATACGTGGTTGAGGTGCTTCAGCAATCGCTTGGCAAATATCAACAGGGTAAAAGGGATGCGTATGTGACAAGGCATGGCCACTTTGCCAGGCCATGAGTACGGAAGACTCGAAGCCGTACATGTGTTGAGGTGGTATTGTCCCAATGAGCGTCGTTGGGGTAATGCTTTCATCCAACAAGCCGACGCGTTTTGCTTCGGTTTTGACGCACTGGACAAGCGCCCCCCAGGTTTTATTGTGTGGAAGAGGTGTCCCAGTTGAACCTGAAGTAAAGACGGTGGCAATCAATTGATTTTCATTAATGGCGGGTACTTTACATGTATTGTTTGGCGTGTCTAATCGTGTGGGATATTGTAATTGTGGCAATGCTAGTGCGCATGTTTCATTATCTGTTAAACAGAATGTATCAGGGGCATAAGCTAAAAGTTGCGTAGCCATTTCAGGCGTATGGGTTGCGGGTAAAAGGCTGACTTTTTCTGTTGTAATCGCAGCGGCTAATCCGACACTAAAGTGATAGCGATCACGACAGAGGTTCAATAGGTGACGTCCAGGCAATAGCTGCGCTGCAAGTTGAGATACATCCGTCAGAAACTGACGGAGCGTCACGGGCCCAGTTTTGCACCATGCGACAATACTGTCAGGTGCTGTATGTGAGACAAGCGGTAACGCTTTAAGCATGTCAGCAGACATGTTTAAATAATGCCCCCATTAATCGAGATAATTTGACCTGTGATGTAAGCCGCACGTGGCGATGCAATAAAGCTGACGAGATCAGCTACTTCGTCTACTTTGCCGGCTCTCTTCATTGGGACCATTTGTTTAATGGTTTCGGTGTCGAAAGTGTCTTTTATCATGGCTGTTTCAATAATGCCCGGGTGCACCGAGTTAACCCTAATGGCATAACCTGCATTGATACATTCCTTGGCGACAGATTTTGACAGCAGTCTTACGCCGCCTTTTGTCATGGCGTATGCAGAAAGTCCCGGCGAGGCCTTGAGCCCGGCTACTGATGAGAGGTTGATGATAGAGGCGCTGGTCTCATGGCTACGTTCCGTCTTTATCATGATTTCCATTGCGTACTTTATCCCCAGGAA
>NVTX01000079.1 GCA_002401735.1 Methylophilaceae bacterium
TCCATTTATATTTTTACTACAGTCTGCTGGTATTGTTGAACAAGCAGCCGCAAAAAAATTCTTGCGTGTTAAARAGAAAGTAGAAGTCACTGAAGAAGACAAGTGGGTAACGTTTGAGCCTTACCATGGTTTCAAAATGGACTTTACGATTGATTTTGCGCACCCTGTGTTTGAAAACTCTAGCAGTAATGTCAAAATTGATTTTGCTGATAATTCATACATTAGTGAAATTAGCCGTGCACGCACCTTTGGTTTTATGCATGAGGTTGAATATTTGCGTGCAAATGGTTTGGCACGTGGAGGCAGTTTAGATAATGCAATTGTGCTTGATGAGTTTCGTGTCTTAAATACAGATGGTTTACGCTACGAAGATGAGTTTGCAAAGCATAAAGTATTGGATGCGATTGGTGATTTATATATGGTAGGCCACCCACTATTGGGGTCTTACACGGCTTATAAATCTGGCCATGGGTTGAATAATAAGCTAATACGAGCACTTTTAGCAGACGCAAGCGCATGGGAATATGTCACCTTTGATGACCTGAGTGAAGCCCCAGCTGGGTTCCAGGAACAGACGGCTTATTTCACACCCAACCTAATGCCTCACTTTAATTAAAGTTACGGCTATTCATTGTTCATTACACGCATCGTTGTTGCACTTGTTTTAATTACAGTCTTCGTGCTAGTGGGCGCTTTCGTTGTTACAAAAAATAAAAAATATCTAATCGCGCTTAAAAAATTAATTAGTTATAYCGCATGGGTTGCGGTGATATTARTATTGTTTTATGCCATTACACGTGTGATTAGGTTTTAGGTGAATTGCAATGATTAATTCTTATGTAAGTCGTTTGGTACTGATGTTAGCTTCAATTGTTATCGCCAGCTCAAGTTATGCTGCGGTTAATAACCAAGCAGTTTTAAAAGCACGTGAAGCTTATGATAAAGAAAACGTAACGGCTTTATCTAAATACACGCGGGAATTAGAAGCGAAAAACCACATGCTTGCCCCTTATGCTAAGTATTGGTTGATGCGACTTAACATTGATGCAATAGATAATCAGAACATTGCAAGTTTTCTGCTGCAGTATGCAGATTACCCATTTGCTGATCGTTTGCGAGGAGAGTACTTAAAGAAGCTCGGTAAACAACGCAATTGGGAACGTTTTTCGCAGGAATATATACAATACAAATCAGAGAATACTGCCGTCGCGTGTTATGCGGCTGAGGCTTATAAAGCCCGTCCCAATACAGGCACGTTAATGTTTGCAAAACCATTATGGCTTAGCGCAAAAGACCGACCGAATGATTGCAACCGCCTATTTGATAGCATGCAAGCGGCAGGTGTGATTGATGAAGAGGCGATATGGCAGCGTTTTCGACTGGCATTAGGCAGCAATCGAGTGAGCTTGGCAAAGGTMATTCCAAAACGAAGTAAAYATTATCAAGCTAGCCAAATWAAAYTCATTAGTCGTGCTTCAAAATCACCAAGCAAAGTACTTAAAAAGAAGCAGGTTTCATTAAAAACACGCTTTGGTCGTGAAGTGAACTTGTTTGCACTCATTCGCTTAGGTAAAAAAGATACATGGCAGGCACTGGCTGCATTTAAAAAAATACAAAATAGCTTTAATGCAGATGAACAAAGTTATTTTTATGGCATGCTCGGGTTGTCCGCATCAAAACGGCACGAATCAGAGGCGCAGCTATGGTTTCAGAAGGCTGATTTTGAGGGGTTAAACCATGAACAAATCTCTTGGTTTGCACGGGCAACATTGCGCCAAAAAGACTGGGCTGGCTTGTTAGCTGTGATTGAGAAAATGCCRTCATTAATCGCTGACGAAGCGCGTTGGCGCTATTGGAAAGCGCGCGCATTAATTGAACGCAAGCAAAACGATGAAGCGGTCGGCATACTGACGAGTCTAGCACCGGAAAGGCATTATTACGGATGGCTAGCACAAGATGAGTTGAAAAATTATATCGCGCCAACGTTATTACATTACAAACCGACCCATAAGGAAGTGAGTAAAATTGGTATGTTAGCAGGTGTGCAACGTGCAGAAGTGCTGTTCGATTTGGATTTGCGTTGGGAAGGAAGACGTGAATGGGCAAAATCTATCGAAGGCTTTAGTGATAAGCAATTATTGGCAGCAGCAGTATTTGCTAACCGTAAACAATGGTACGATTTAGCGATTAATACGGCGGATAAAACCAAAGAATTTCATGATTTCTCACTTAGGTATTTGATGCCSTACAAAGGGCTGATGGGTAAGGCRGCAAATGTGCAAAARATTGATGAAACATGGGTGCATGGTATCGTAAGGCAGGAAAGCCGATTTATGCATTATGCAAAATCTCGTGTTGGCGCTGCTGGGTTAATGCAGTTGATGCCGACGACCGCAAGGTGGGCAGCAAAGCGTGCTGGCGTTAAAAAATATAAACGTAGTATGATTTATGATTTAGATACGAATGTTGCAATCGGCACTTATTATTTACGCCATACTTTAGAAGTCATGAAAGGGAGTAAAGTCATGGCATCAGCTGGTTACAATGCTGGGCCTAGTAGGGCAAAAAAATGGCGTGCTAATCAGTCATTAGAAGGGGCTATCTATGCAGAAACAATTCCATTTAATGAGACACGGAACTATGTGCAACGTGTGATGGCGAATACACATTTATATGCGCAGCAATTAGGCCGTAATCGCATTAAGCTTAAACRGCGCATGGGCATTGTGCCTGCTAAATAAACAAAATGAGTAGGTGATCACATGACAATCAAACAAGTAGGCGTAATCGGTGGTGCAGGGTTTGTTGGTAGTAGCATTGTTGCAAAATTAGATGCGGCAGGTTATCAGGTTAAAGTGTTAACACGCCATAGAGAGCGCRCTAGACACTTAATTCTGTTGCCTCACGTACAAGTGCTGACATGTGATGTACATGATCATGCTGTGCTATCTGAATCTTTGAGAGGGTGTGATGCTGTCATTAATTTGGTTGGCATTTTGCATGAAAGTAAAAAGAATACGTTTGATTCTGCACACCACCAACTTCCCAAACGACTTGCGCAAGTCTGCCAAAGTTTAGGTATTAAGCGGTTGCTGCATATGAGTGCGTTGCAAGCAAGTGTCAATGCACCAAGCAACTATTTGCGTAGTAAAGCTGCGGGTGAAACGGCATTGAGTGCCTTTTATCAAACCATGCATATCACTATATTTAAGCCTTCCGTCATATTCGGTCGTGCGGATAAATTTATCAATCTATTTGCTACCCTAATTAAACTCATGCCGATTGTTTTTTTGGCAAAGCCAGATGCTAAGTTTCAACCTATTTGGGTTGAGGATGTTGCTGACATATTCATCAACAGCTTGCAAAATGATAAGACTTATTCTAAAAGTTATGAATTGGCTGGATCTACGGTTTATCGTATGCGAGAACTCGTGCAAAAAGTAATGCAAGTGTTGAAAAAGAAACGTCCTATTATCGGACTGAATGACAGATTCTCTTACATGCAAGCATGGCTGATGGAATGGTCACCCATCAAATTAATCACACGKGATAATGTGCGCTCGATGGAAGTGGATAGTGTCGCTTCTGGGCCATTAGCGAGTGAAATTGCACTGCCGCTGATGCCATTAGAATCAGTTATGCCTGAATACATTATTAATAAAACCCCTCGCGCTGCCTACGATCGCTTTAGAACAGCAGCCGGTCGAGTGATTCATGCGAGAAGATAGTCATTTAGACGTTTATTGTGTTGGTGGTGCTGTTCGCGATGCGCTTCTCGGGATACCAATTAAAGACCATGACTATGTCGTGGTTGGTAGCACGGTAGAAGAAATGCTTGCACTGGACTATAAGCCTGTCGGTAAAGACTTCCCTGTATTTTTGCACCCTAAAACACATCACGAATATGCTTTAGCTCGAACTGAACGTAAAGTGGGCAAGGGCTATARGGGTTTTGTGGTTCATGCTTCACCAGATGTCACATTAGAAGAAGACTTGGCTCGGCGGGACTTTACCATGAACGCCATCGCAGAATCTCCTGATGGACAAATGATAGATCCGTATCAAGGCCAATCTGATATTCAGCATAAGGTGATTAGACATGTTGGTGCCGCTTTTATAGAAGACCCTGTTCGTATTTTACGTGCTGCTCGATTTTCAGCTCGTTTCCCTGATTTTACAATTGCACCTGAAACAATGTTGTTAATGCAACAAATGGTGGCAGATGGAGAAGTRGAYGCTTTAGTGTCCGAACGTGTCTGGCAAGAGATATCTAAAGGGTTGATGGAATTTAAGCCGAGCCGTATGTTTGATGTGTTGCGTACTYGCGGGGCACTGGAAAAAATATTGCCAGAATTAGCGTGTTTATGGGGCGTGCCACAGCCAGAAAAGTATCACCCTGAAGTTGATACTGGTATTCATGTGATGATGGTGCTTGATTATGCAGCTAAACGCAATTTCAGCTTGCCTATACGCTTTGCAGCGCTTATGCATGACTTGGGTAAGGGGACAACGCAATTAGCGGCTCTACCTAGCCATATAGGCCATGATGTGCGCGGGGCGAAGATAGTTAAAGAAGTCAGTAAGCGCTTACGTGTACCAAATGATTGTAAAGAGCTCGCTTACATTGTCGCTAAATTCCATATTAAAGCGCATCAAGTATTGTCGATGAAACCGAACACCTTGCTTAAGTTCTTAATGGAGCTAGATGCCATTCGACAGACCGCGCGTTTTGAAGATTTTTTAAAGGCTTGCGAGGCGGATTCTCGTGGCAGGCTTGGGTTAGAGGATACAGCCCTRCCAGAAGCGGATGTGATGCGACAAGCATTACAAGCCGCAATGCGCATCAATGCTGGGGACATTGCGCAGCAATATGATGAGCCGGAAAAAATAAAGCAAGCCATTTATGATGCTAGGCTTGAACAAATACAATCCATGGTGTGATTTTTTACTTGTAAAGCAGAAAAACTTTACGCTTTCTCGCGTAAAATAAGCGCATGAATTTATATCCGCTAGCAAAACCCTTATTGTTCCAGTTGAATGCTGAATGTGCGCATGACCTTACGATTAAAGGTCTCAGAATGGCTGAAAAACTAGGGCTGCTAAATCTAATCAAATCACCTGTTTGTCAATCTAGAGAAGTCATGGGTTTGTCATTCCCTAACCCCATAGGGTTAGCGGCTGGGTTGGATAAAAATGGTGCTGTTATTGATGGCTTGGCAGCGTTAGGTTTTGGGTTTGTTGAGGTTGGCACCGTGACACCTAGGCCACAATTTGGGAATGCTAAACCGAGATTGTTTCGACTTAAGTCAGCGGAAGGTATCATTAACCGTTTTGGTTTTAATAATCTTGGCGTGGATCAGTTGGTCGAGAATGTGAAAGCATCAAAATTTCGTGGCATATTAGGTATTAATATCGGTAAGAATTTTGATACACCCAATGCGCTTGCAGTGAATGATTATTTAACTTGTATGGAAAAAGTTTATGCCTATGCAAGTTATATTGCCGTGAATATTTCGTCGCCCAATACAAAAAATTTGCGGGATCTGCAAGAGAAAGAAGCATTATCTACCTTGCTTGCTAAACTCAAACAAGCACAAATGAAGCTGACAGAGCAGCATGGTAAATATGTACCACTTGCCCTAAAAATAGCACCAGACCTAACAAAAGTGCAAGTAGACGAAATCGCTGATTTATTAATACAGCATAAAATAGATGCGGTAATCGCGACCAATACAACGCTTGCAAGAGAAGCTGTTAAAGGGTTGCGACACGCAGAAGAAGCTGGCGGGCTTTCTGGCGTGCCAGTCCGCAATCAATCCACCATTGTTATTCAGCAATTATCAAAACACTTACAAGGTGCACTGCCTATTATCGGCGTTGGCGGAATATCAAGTGGTGCTGATGCCGTAGAAAAAATTGCTGCCGGCGCCAGTTTAGTACAAATATATAGTGGCTTAATTTATAAAGGCCCAGCACTCATACAGGATGTTTGTAGAACCTTAGGATAGTATTTGATGCGCTTGCCTATCTTATATTCTTATCGCCGTTGTCCATATGCCATGCGTGCGCGAATGGCGTTGGAACACGTTGGTATAACGGTAGAAATACGCGAGATTTCCTTGCGAGAAAAGCCGCAGCAGATGGTTGCGCTATCGCCGAAAGCAACGGTACCTGTTTTGGTATTACCGGATGGAAAAGTAATCGATGAAAGCTTAGATATTATGACTTGGGCTTTAAGTCATAAAGGGGTTGATGCTTGGCTTGAGATTGACATCGAAGCAGCGAAGCGCTTGGTGCTAGAAAATGATGGTCAGTTTAAGAAGGCATTAGATGCGTATAAATATGCCGAGCGGAACCCTGAGAAAACACAAGCAGAACATCGTGCCGATGGAGAGGTCTTCTTACATCAATTAGAAACCCTGTTACAACAAAAGGAAGGGTTGTTCGGGGTGTTGCCAACATTTGCAGATATTGCAATTTTCCCATTTATTAGGCAATTTAGAGGCGTAGATAGTGATTGGTTTGAAGCTGCGCCTTACCCTAAGCTGGCTGTTTGGTTAACCAAGCTAATGGAATCTGATTTATTTATCAGTATTATGAAAAAGCACCCAACCTATATTGAATAAGTTGGGTGCTTTAAGATAAGGCAACGAAAAACGTATAAGTTATTCTGTTTCAGTTACCAAGTCTTTTTTCTTACTGGGTTTATTGGATGGGAAAGACAATTTAATTTCGTCTTTATCATCAATGTCGACATCCACAGCACCGCCGTTCAATAAGCGTCCAAATAACAATTCGTCTGCTAAGGCTTTACGGATTGTGTCTTGTATTAAGCGCGCCATTGGTCTAGCACCCATCAGTGGATCAAATCCTTTTTTGCCCAAGTGTGTTTTAAGTGCATCACTAAATGTAGCCTCAACTTTTTTCYCATGTAATTGGTCTTCTAATTGCATTAAGAATTTATCGACCACTCGCATAATAACTTCTTGTGAAAGTGGCGCGAATGACACCGTTGCATCTAAACGATTACGGAATTCAGGAGAGAACAAACGTTTAAGATCGGCTTCTTCATCACCCACTTCTTTACTGTTGGTAAAGCCCATGCTTGCTTTAGATAGGTTCTCTGCACCAGCATTCGTAGTCATGATAATCGTGACGTTTCTAAAGTCTGCTTTGCGACCATTATTATCGGTTAACGTACCATGATCCATYACTTGYAATAAGATGTTAAAGATRTCKGGATGYGCTTTTTCAATCTCATCCAAAATCAAMACACAGTATGGTTGCTTGGTAATCGCTTCTGTTAACAATCCACCTTGCTCAAAGCCAACATAGCCAGGAGGCGCACCAATTAAACGAGATACTGAGTGACGTTCCATATACTCACTCATATCAAAGCGAATTAAATCAATACCCATAATATAGGCGAGCTGCTTAGCGACCTCTGTTTTACCTACGCCAGTTGGCCCACTAAATAAGAAGCTACCGACAGGTTTATCACCCTGGCCTATGCCACTACGTGCCATTTTGACGGCCGATGTTAAAGTGGCAATCGCTTTGTCTTGACCAAATACGACTGCTTTCAAATCACGCTCTAATGTTTTTAATGCGCTTCTATCATCTTTAGAGATGTTTTTAGGCGGAATGCGGGCAACCTTAGCCACAATATCTTCAATCTCTTTATGGCCAATTGTTTTTTTGCGTTTAGGTTTAGGCAAAATACGTTGTGCAGCGCCAGCTTCATCAATCACATCAATGGCTTTATCTGGTAAAAATCGATCGTTGATATATTTGGCAGATAGTTCGGCTGCTGTCACTAACGCACTTGCGCTGTATTTCACACTGTGGTGCTCTTCAAATTTAGATTTTAAGCCTTTAAGAATCGCAATCGTTTCTTCAATGCTTGGCTCCACCACATCTACTTTTTGGAAGCGGCGAGAAAGTGCATGGTCTTTTTCAAAAATACCGCGATATTCTTGGTAAGTGGTTGCGCCGATACACTTCAGTTTTCCACTCGATAATGCCGGTTTAAGTAAATTGCTGGCATCTAGCGTACCACCACTCGCGGCGCCTGCACCAATTAAGGTGTGAATTTCATCAATGAACAGGATAGAACCTTCTTCTTGTTCTAACTGTTTCATTACTGCTTTTAAGCGTTGTTCAAAGTCGCCGCGGTATTTAGTGCCTGCTAATAATGCACCCATATCAAGCGAGTAAACCGTCGCATTTTCTAGCACATCTGGCACGTCTTTCTCTACAATACGACGCGCCAAGCCTTCTGCAATTGCCGTTTTACCGACACCAGCTTCACCGACTAATAGCGGATTATTTTTACGGCGGCGGCAGAGTGTTTGCACAACACGTTCTATTTCACTATCGCGACCAATTAATGGGTCAATTTTACCTGCCTTCACTTCTTGGTTAAGGTTTAGGGTGTAGTTTTCTAATGCACCACTTGGTGTTGCTTCAGTCTCGGCGGTCGTTTCGGCACCTTCAGTACTCGCTGCATTATCATCTGGCATTTTAGCAACGCCATGTGAAATGAAGTTAACGACATCAAGTCTAGTCACGCCTTGTTGATGTAGAAAGAATACGGCATGGGAATCTTTTTCGCCGTAAATGGCAACTAACACATTCGCGCCAGTCACTTCTTTTTTACCCGATGATTGGACATGCAAAATCGCACGCTGAATCACGCGCTGAAATCCAAGTGTAGGCTGAGTGTCTACTTCTTCGCTACCACCCACAGCAGGAGTATGTTCAGTAACATGCTCTATTAGAGAATTACGCATATCACTAATGTCGACTGAACAAGCACGTAACACCTCTACCGCAGTATGATTATCAAGCATTGCCAACAATAAATGCTCTACTGTTATGAATTCATGGCGCTTCTGCCGTGATTCCACAAACACCATATGTAAACTTACTTCAAGCTCTTGAGCAATCATTTCAAGTTTCCTCCATCACACACTTTAGCGGATGCTGATGCTTTCTAGCAAATACCATCACCTGTTTAACCTTAGTTTCAGCCACATCGCTTGAATATACACCACATACACCAATCCCATCCATATGGACTTTTAACATAATCTGAGTCGCCTTCTCCTGGCCTTTAGCAAAGAAAGTTTCTAACACTAATACTACAAACTCCATTGGAGTAAAGTCATCATTTAGCAAAACCACTTTAAACATTGGTGGTGGTTT
>NVTX01000080.1 GCA_002401735.1 Methylophilaceae bacterium
AACAGGCGCTTTGTTATAATCCGCCACATGCGCCCGTAGCTCAGTTGGATAGAGTGTTGGTTTCCGAAACCAAAGGTCGTGGGTTCGAATCCCGCCGGGCGCACCATAGATTCCCCACAAAAAAGATTCCTACAAAAAAAGGACATCTACTTAGATGTCCTTTTCACTTTCTGTCTCAACAATCAATACGGCAATATCAATATGTAATGATCAATAAGCAACACCAAAAACAATAGCATTAAATATAATATTGAATATTTAAACGTGCTTTTAGCTAACGCATCTGAATATTTTTTATACAGTTTAATCACATAAGCCATAAAAACAGCATCCAGCAACAACACTGAGACTAAGTAAATCATCCCACTCATCCGCATAGCAAATGGAATCAGTGTCACCGCGACTAAAATGATGGTATAAAGCAAAATGTGTAGTCTTGTATACATTTCACCATGCGTAACAGGTAACATAGGCAAGCCTGATTYTGCATATTCTTCACGTCGATAAAGCGCYAACGCCCAGAAGTGTGGTGGCGTCCAAGCAAAAATAATTAATACTAATATCCACGCCTCGGCCGAAACAGTGCCGGTAACTGCAGCCCAACCTAATGCTGGTGGCATAGCGCCAGATAAACCACCAATCACGATGTTGAGTGGTGTCGCTGGTTTTAGGAATATGGTGTAAATCACTGCATACCCAATAAAAGTAGCAAAGGTTAACCACATGGTGAGTGGGTTCACCAAGAAATATAGGATGGCCAAACCGGTAGTAGCGACGACGGTTGCAAATATAAATGTTTGTTTTGAATTGATTCGGCCCGTCGGCAATGGTCGGCCTCTCGTGCGGGCCATTTTTGCATCTATCTTTTGCTCGATTAAATGATTAAAAGCAGCAGCTGCGCCAGATGCCATCGCAATACCAATGGTCGCTGCAAATAAGATTGGCAGCGGGACCATGCCAGGCGTAGCCAAAAACATGCCGATCATCGCTGTAAATACAATTAACGCTGTTACACGTGGTTTACACAATGTAAGAAAGCTATTTAAGTCAGCTTTTGTCCCAAATGGGTTCATTCCTGTTGTCGCGCTCATTCAAAAACCTTTAACTGATTTAGTAAGAATCATGCACCTTAATGGCGTAATTCAGTAATTTTGGAGTTTAACACAACCACCACCATCAACAGCATGGCAGCCACCATGTTATGTGCTACAGCAAGCACTGTCGGTAGCAATAATACCAAGTTAGCGACACCCAAGCCTATTTGCACGATAAGCAGCATCAGCATGCCAATTGCCAACGCTCTCAGCTGCAACTGCTTGATCAGGGTTAACCCTAGCAAGCCTAAGTACACAAAGGTGACTAACGCCCCAACACGGTGTATCCATTGGATCGCTACATAGGCCGATAAAGCCAAAGGCTTACCTTCCTTATTTTCTCCAAGCTCACGGAACCAATGAAAAGCATTGGCAAAGTCCATCTCCGGCACCCAAGCGCCATGGCAGGTTGGAAAGTCTGTACAGGCCAAAGCTGCGTAGTTTGTACTTGTCCAACCACCTAAAAATATTTGCAACACTAGGATAACAATAGCAAAACGGACAAAAAATCTAGTCGCACTTGATAGTAAAAAGTTTGCCGATGACACGCCCCAATGCCGATGTGCAATCCACATGAGCATTGCAAGCGTTGTCATTCCACCCATCAAATGCATCGTAACGATGGCGGGCTTTAGCAGCATGGTCACTGTCCACATACCTAATACCGCTTGGAAGCCAACAACGCCAACCAAAGCGGTTGGTAACCATGGGTTCACGTTAAGGCTTGCACGCTCACGCCATGCTTGAATAAAAAGTGCAAATACAAACAGACCTAAAATACCTGCCAAATAGCGATGAATCATTTCTTTCCACGCCTTAGCTTGCTCTACCGGTGAATCTGGATAGATTGCATGTGCTGCATCAAGCGCTTCGCTACTCTGCGGTACAGTTAGCGTACCATAGCAACCAGGCCAATCTGGACAGCCCAAGCCGGCATCTGATAAGCGCACATAAGCACCTAACACAACAACACACAAGGTTAAGACCGTCGCAATATAAGCTATCCTTTTAAACATAGAACTAACCATTCCATGAGTTTTTTAACAAACGTTTCACATCAGAGCGCAACTCTTTAGGCGGCACAGTCGATGGGTAGTGCATCATTAGATTGTTTAACGGATCCACCAAATAAACACTGCCTTTAGGTGCTGCGCTAATAAAAACATTCACAAAGCTTTTCTGATCCGCATCACGTTCAGTTAAAACAATTAATTGAGGAAATTGTGTTTGTAAAGCCGTTACCTTTTCCTCGTCAATGTTCCCTTGTAAAAACAATATACGCTGTACACGTTTAGCTTCTTTATCTAAAGAGATATGGACTCTATTTAACTTATCAACATTGGCCTGACAGGCCTCAGCACAACTTGCATCATCAACCATCACAATGCTCCATATTTTGTCCCAGCGCTCAGGCGTAAAATCTTCACCATCCATTTGGTTAAAAACAGGAACCGTTAATGCCGTTGGTGGGGTAATTAAATGACCAAAACTTTTCCCACTAGGTCTAATATCTAAAAGATGTAGCGTCGCTGCTATCGTAAAAGGTAAGATRAAAACGGCTGCCAACATCAGCATCATTTTTTTACTTTTTGCTTTCTTTTGTGCTTCTGTAAGATTATTACTTTGACTCATTACTTATGATTCCTTATTAACTTTTTTAAGATTTAATACGATAAAGATGACTAATAAAGTGAGGGCAAAACCGAACCATTSATAGGCGTAACCCAAATGGATGCTGACGCGATCTTTCGGTATAGCCCAGTTACGTTTGAAACCRCCACYATCRCTATTWGCATCWAGTCGYACAACATACGGCTTAATKYYAAATGGCACCGCCTCTTGATAACGCTTCATATCAATATGCTGCCACACTTGTTTCCATTGTTCACTTTTGACTGTTCTATCTTCCAATGTAAAGAATTTCTCAAGCGGGAAAAAAAGCTCACCTTCTAGCGTTTGCTTTCCCGTAGGGGTGTTAACCATTGGTAAATTGCGATTGAGATTGCCCGCGACCCAACCACGATTGACCAATACAAACCGACCATCTTCTCCATTTAATTTAATAGGCGTTAACACATGGTAGCCTACGACGTTATCATTGACTTTATTGTCTATTAATATTTGATATTCAGGTGCATAAACACCTTCAAACATGACGCGCTTATAGCGAAAATCTTCAACATCAACAATACCGTCAGGTAAGCTCCCAGCTAAATTTGCCAACCCGGCTTCCAATTGCTGCTGCAAGGCAATTTTTGCTTGTGCTTTATTATATTGCCAAGAACCGAGCTCAACACAAAGCGCCATCACAACGATTGTCGCAATTATCATGCCTAGCTTCGGTTTGAATTGGTAACGTGCCATATTAGTGCGGAAAACGCCTGTCACCTGAAACCGCTAACAATTGCAATCCTATCGTACAAGCCGCATAATTATAGGTCATCAAAAGGAGTTTCATCATGTTATTCAAAGTTATCGTCATCGGCATGTTAATTATGATTGGATATAGCTTATTTTCAGCACTTTACTACATGATGAAGGGTAAAAAAAGTGACATGCGCATGATTAAATCACTGTCATGGCGTGTCGGTTTATCTATTGGGTTATTTTTACTTTTAATGGTAGGCCTGTACACCGGTTTCATTGTAAAAGCACCTGTCTAAAACGCACTCCTTAAATTGATATTACGACAGGTGATTACTTCGCTGCTGAATTGGCCTTATCATTAGCATTATAAAATACWTANWGANNTWARGTNAYTGKWKTNWKRKCTKTNKGTAWWTNWGSAYTYNANNSWYAGAAWCNKGAMKRGMWKATNCWYKACWTYMKCMMRCNNGGCRWGSGTCTGCTGATTAAAACAAAAACACTCTATCTTCTTAAAATATAGCGATGCTACTTCAGGCGTTATACTTGGCACAGCCACACCCGTCACACTTTCTTTTCCGATGTTCTTCGCTGCGTAAGACGTCAGTTTAATTTCACCTGGATGTACGTTTACAATCGTTTCATTAGAGGAAAATTCCCAATTCAAACCTGGCATCGTACTCCCAGTAAGAATCACCTCAACCGTGCGAGACATATCAACCTTCTGGTTAGCCTGAACTTCGGTAGCAGTTGTGTCTCCCCGACCATTTAAACCAATAACGTTGCACACAACATCATATAACGGCGCCAAAGCAAACCCAAAAGCCAAACCAGCAACCACAATTAATACTAATTTGAATGCTAATTTTTTATTCTGCGAATTTTGACCATTCTCTGTTGTCATGTTTGCAGACCTGCGCGTGTATAAAAGGCAAGCACAAACAACGCAATAGCAACGACACCTATAACCAACCCCGTCAATTTAGCTCTCCTCGCACGCGCCTTATTATCTACTGTCATTACTTGCCTTTCTATTGTTAGTTTCTTCACACCAAATACTCAATAACTTACTGACTAACGGTTATCTATTTGGTTCTGTATATTCAACATGCCCTTATGTTACAAGCCAAACAAGCACCCATAAAAAAATTAACGCCACAGGGCATAAGCCAAGTGGCGTTAATTATTACTGTGCTACTTTATAGCCAGTATACAAATATAAACAGTAGCAACCAAACCACATCAACAAAGTGCCAGTACCAAGCAACCGCTTCAAAACCAAAGTGATTATGTGAATCAAAGTGGCCTTTCATAATGCGGAACAAGATAACAGCCAACATGATTGTACCCATTGTCACGTGCAAACCATGGAAACCTGTTAACAAGTAAAACGTTGACCCGTAGATACCAGAACCCGCCATGGTGAATGCTGCTTCAGCATACTCATGCACTTGTAAGTACAAGAAGATAACACCTAATGCGATAGTTAAAAGCAAGCCAATGATTGTTTGCTTACGGTTATCTTTCATCAAACCCCAATGTGCGTAAGTTAGTGTCGCACCTGAAATAAGTAAAATGACCGTATTAATTGCTGGCAAGCCCCAAGGGCCCATGCCGACAAGCGCTTCTGTGGCTGCAGGGCCAGCAGTCGGCCAAACAGCTACGAAGTCAGGCCAAACTTTACCCGCTTCAATCCAGTCAAGAGAAACGTTACGGATATAAAACAGCGCGCCAAAGAAACTAGCAAAGAACATCACTTCAGAGAAAATGAACCAACCCATACTCCAACGGAAAGAAGCATCCACTTGCTTATTATAAAAACCAGAGACGCTCTCTTTAACAACATCGGCGAACCAGCCAAACAATAAGTAGGCAAAGACAACGCCGCCTGCTATTAATATTGATGTTCCAATAGCCATGTCATTTAATGACATTGAAAATCCTGCTGCCATTAAGAACAAAGCGATCGAAGCAATTAACGGCCAGAATGAAGCGCCTGGCAGGTAATAATTTTTCGTGTTCTGACTCATGTTTTCTCCCATTTCTTACTTATCTAATTTTAAATCTACGCTAGTAACTATGATTACTTAACTGTAGGAGGTGTTTCAAATGTATGGAATGGCGCTGGTGATGGTACTGTCCATTCCAAACCTTCTGCACCTTCCCAAGGGTTTGCAGCTGCTTTTTCGCCACCACGGATACACTTAATAACCACATATAAGAACAATAACTGGCTAATACCTAAAGCAAATGCACCAAGTGAAGAGATCATATTGAATTCTGCAAATTGCAATGCATAGTCTGGAACACGACGTGGCATACCCGCTAAACCAGTAAAGTGCATAGGGAAGAATGTAATATTAAATGCAATCGTTGTTAACCAAAAATGCCATTTACCTAATGTCTCGTCATACATATGACCTGTCCATTTTGGTAACCAGTAGTAAACACCAGCCATAATTGACATGGCAGCACCAGAGAATAATACATAGTGGAAATGTGCAACCACATAGTAAGTATCTTGCAATTGAATATCAACTGGCAATATCGCTAATACCAAGCCGCTGAAACCACCTAATGTAAACAAGAATACAAAAGCGATTGAAAATAGCATTGGTGTTTCAAAAGTCATCGACCCTCTCCACATTGTCGCTATCCAGTTAAACACTTTCACACCCGTTGGAATTGAAATCAACATTGTGCTGTACATAAAGAATAACTGACCAGCAACAGGCATACCCGTTGTAAACATATGGTGAGCCCAAACAACGAATGACAATAAAGCAATCGCAGATGTAGCGTAAACCATTGATGCATAACCAAACAGTGGCTTGCGTGCAAATGCTGGAATAATCGTTGAAACAATACCAAATGCTGGCAAGATCATAATATACACTTCAGGATGACCAAAGAACCAGAATACATGCTGGAACAACACAGGGTCACCACCACCAGCAGCATCAAAGAACGATGTGCCAAAGTGTCTATCAGTTAGCATCATTGTAATCGCACCGGCCAATATAGGCATAGATGCAATGAGTAAGAAGGCTGTAATTAACCATGTCCAAATAAACAATGGCATCTTCATTAAACCCATGCCAGGAGCACGTAAGTTTAGGATGGTCGTAATAATGTTAATTGACCCAACAATCGAAGATATACCAAGGATATGGATGGCAAAAATAGTCATGTCCATCGCCATACCTTGCTGAATTGATAGTGGCGGATACATTGTCCAACCACCAGCAATCGCACCACCAGGTACGAATATAGAACCAATCAGCAATAACGCCGCCGGTATCAGCAACCAAAAGCTCATATTGTTGAGCCTTGGGAATGCCATATCAGGTGCACCAATCATCATCGGCACCATCCAGTTAGCAAACCCCACAAAGGCCGGCATAATCGCACCAAAAATCATAATCAAACCATGCAAAGTGGTTAATCGATTAAATTGCTCCGGCTCAAGAAACTGCAAGCCAGGCTGAAATAATTCAGCACGAATACCGAGTGCCATTGCACCTGCAAATAAGAACATAAAGAAACTAAACCAAAGATATAACGTACCAATATCTTTATGGTTAGTTGATGCAACCCAGCGCATTATGCCGGTTGGATGCCCATGATCCCCATGATCATCGTGATGTGTTGCAGTTGTTGTACTCATCAGTTTCTCCTAAAAACTAAAGCTTAATTCTGTTACTTCTAAAAAGTTAAATTAATTCCGAATACTTATCGTGCAGCTTTAACCGCAGATGGTTGGATACTGTCACCAGTGCTGTTACCTAAGGCATTACGCTCATAAGCAATAACAGCTGCAATATCGACATCATTAAGCACTGCTTTCCAAGCTGGCATGATGTTTTTACCATTCAAAATCATATCTAGATGTGTCTCAATCGGCCCTGTCACTACCGCACTACCGGTCATCGCAGGGAAAGCCGGCGGAATGCCAGCACCAGTCGCACCGTGACAAACTGAGCAATTTTTCTCGTACACCGCTTTACCAGCAGTAATCAAGTCATCTTGTGCCCACTCTTTATCTGCTCCAGCACTCGCCGCTGCAGAGGCATCTTGTTGCGCAACAACCCAAGCATCATAATCAGCTTGTTCCATCGCTTCTACCACGATAGGCATATAGCCGTGCTCTTTTCCACAAAGCTCTGCGCACTGACCACGATATGTACCTGGCTTTTCAACTCGGATCCAAGCTTCTTTCATAAAGCCAGGAATCGCATCTTGTTTCACACCAAACTCAGGAATCCACCAAGCGTGAATAACGTCTGCGGCAGTAATAAGCAATCTTACTTTCTGACCGACAGGCACGACCATAGGGTTATCCACCTCTAACAGGTAGTTCTCCCCTTTTTCTTCCTTGTTATGGATTTGGTCTTGCGGCGTTGACAATGTGCTAATGAACTTAACATTTTGATCTAAGTAATCATAACCCCACTTCCATTGGTAGCCAGTTATCTTAATACTCATATCAGCTGCCGCAGTGTCTTTCATCGCAAGAATCGTTTTGGTCGCAGGATATGCCATCACTACCAAAATCACAACTGGGATAATCGTCCAAATGATTTCTAACCAGTGATGTTCGTGAAACTGCGCTGCTTTATGCCCAACTGACTTACGATGCTTAACAATCGAGTAAAACATCAAACCAAACACCACGATAAAAATCGCAACACAAACCCATAAAATCAGCATATGCAAGTCATAAATCTGACTGGCAATTTCTGTTGCTGGTGTTTTTAGATTTAATGCATAATCCGCATGCGAATTTATCGTAAACAATGATAAAAATGCAGCGCCCAAAGAGAGAATTGTTCTCTTATTCATAACTGAATCCACCTCAAAAAATGTGAACAACTTAAAAAATCAAAGCCTGTAAAAGCTTCTCTAAAATACTTCACGAAAAACCTTACCGACCGCTAACACGTCAACTNAAAATYAGCCGCGTATTTTATTATGTAAAAAAMWANATAAATTTAATGAACTTCTAAATTTTCGCTAAATTTAGCATAGCCCTTGGTGCTWATGCAAGAAAAATGTAACAAAATAGTTACATCTCTCCTACACTTTAAACATGCGTATAAAAAAACGCAAGCRTATTACCSTGTATTACTTGGTGCCGGGAGGGGGAATCGAACCCCCACGTTGTCACCAACGCGGGATTTTGAATCCCGTGCGTCTACCAATTCCGCCATCCCGGCTTATTTGGATTATACATTCCTGTATAATTGCAACGGCGCAATTRTAGCAAGCTCTCTCCCAAATTGCGAAACCTAATTGGACTAATTATTGAACTTTTATGAAAACGCAAGATTTCGACTTCCACCTTCCTGAAAACCTTATTGCACAGCACCCAGCCAAACAACGCACAGCTAGTAGATTACTCCATGTAGATGCACTTTCTAATACGCTGGTAGACAGTGGCTTTTTAGATTTCCCTGATCACCTGCGTAAAAATGATTTACTTATTTTTAACGATACCCGTGTGATTAAAGCACGCCTGCTCGGACAAAAAGCAACAGGTGGTGCAGTTGAGGTGTTGATAGAACGCATCTTGGATGACAAGCAAGCCTATGCACTTGTCCGCGCATCTCGCGCACCTAAAACAGGTACATTAATGACGTTGTGCAATGCAATTGAAGTGGAAGTGATTGGCCGAAAAGATGATTTATTTCATTTTCAATAGAACTATCCAGAT
>NVTX01000081.1 GCA_002401735.1 Methylophilaceae bacterium
ATTCGGTACGCCGTTAGTCGGCTTCAGTTTGCAGTATGCTTTATTACGTGATTCACACTTTGGCTTGGCTTATAGCGCACTGATATTAGCCGTATTTTATATTGCGATTGCTTGGTGGGTACTCACCCGTAAGCGTGACACCATGCAATTTTTGGGAGAGTGCTTTTTAGCATTAGGGATCGGCTTTGCAACACTGACATTACCGCTTGCGCTTGATGGACGTTGGACCTCAGCAGCTTGGGCGGTAGAAGGTGTGGGCTTAGTGTGGGTTGGTCTGAGACAAAACCGCAGCTTTCCACTCTTCTCTGGATTAGCATTACAACTATTAGGTGCTGCAGCTTTCACCTATGGATGGGGCTTAACAGGTTACTCTGCAACCGCGAGTCAAAATATGTTTTTAGGTGTTGGATTTATTGCGCTTGCTGGCTGGGCTTGCGGTGCGCTATTAAACCGTTATCGACCTGATCAATATAAATGGCTGACTGTTGTACTCGCCATTTGGGGTTGGTTATGGTGGGTCAGTGCAGGGTTAATCGCCATTGATGATCTATTGGCTAGCAAGTTTTATGCACACGCATCACTCGCCTTTATTGCCATCAGTAGCGTCTTACTACCACTACTATCAAAGCGGATGCAGTGGCCTTACCTTGCCAAGCTCAGCCTATTGTTACTTCCGGTCATGGCATTAACAGCATGCTATGAAATGCTCAAGACCCAACCGTTCGCACATTATGGAGCGCTAAGTTGGGGTGTCGCATTTGCCGCGTATATCATGCTGTTAAAACAAAACAATATCATCTCTGGCGCGCTATTCCGCGCCCCTTTATTGTGGATAGCAGCAATTGTAGGCGCACTAGAATGGCAGTATCAATTGCAGCACACTGTAGGCACTGGGGTTTGGCATGATATTGGCTGGGCGGTGATTCCGATGGTGCTAATTGCCGGCATTAGCTATTGGCAGTTCTCTGGTAACAAGCCATTAACGGAAGAAACTAAACACACACAAGCGCGTATATGGGGCTGGATTGCTTGTGCGCCATTAGTGTTATTCGTTATTTTTTGGTTTATGTTTATGTCACTCAACTCAAGTGGTAATGCAGCGCCACTACCCTATTTACCATTGATCAATCCTTTAGATATTGCACTACTAGGTGCGCTACTTTTATCCATCATCTGGCAGCGTTATATCGCACAACATTTTGATCAATTAACGAAAATTGCACCCATTGTGGCGGGCATAATGGGCTTTACTTTATTAAATGGCATCTTGTTACGCACCTTGCACCACTGGGTAGGCACGCCATTTAGATGGTCATCAATATTTGACTACGCCACCGTACAAATGGCATTTACCTTTATGTGGGCAATGACAGCATTCATCCTCATGTTACTTGCACATAAGCAATCGAAACGCATACTGTGGGTAGTCGGTGCTGCACTCATGGGTCTGGTGGTAGCTAAAATCTTCTTCCTAGATTTAGCACAGCACGGCACTTTGGAGCGCATCGCCTCATTTATCGGTGCTGGCATCATGTTGCTAGTCATGGGTTACTTTGCACCATTGCCACCATCTAACCCTCAAATTAAAGAAGAACAAACGAAGGAAACGTAATGAAATTATTTTTCACCTTAATAGCCACCCTTGTCTTTACAGGGACGATCCAAGCCGCTAATTTTACGTTAGAGGCTACGAATACTGAGCCTTTGTACCAGACCACGCTAACAAAAGCCGTGTATGAACAAAGTCGTCGGGATCATTTAAACGACCTTGCGATTACCAACGCCTATGGTGAATCTGTTCCTTATGCGCTATTGCCCTATCAAAAAGTCCATCTGCAAACTAAGGTGACGGAAAAAAGCAAGCCACTAGTCATCTTTCCTATGCAAAAAAAGGCCATCGATTCAGTAGGCGGTCTCAATATTCAGTTAAATCATCGCAAGCACAATACCAGTGTTAACGTTACTTCTGTGGATGCCAAAACCATTCCCAAAACTTATTATTTATTTGATCTTGGGGAAAAACACCCTGCTTTTAAAAAGCTAACCATAGATTGGCAAGGGCAAGAAGGGTCGTTATTAACAGTCAAAGTTATCACGAGTAATAACTTAAAAGACTGGTCACCGGCAGGTCAGGGCGCATTGCTAAAAGTTTCTGCTGGTGGGCAAAATATCACCCAAAACGGCATCACGTTGGATAAATTAATCAAAGCACGCTATTTACAAATCCAACCTTTAGACACGGCAGATACCTTTAAACTCACATCAGTTAACATCGAATTTAATCAAACGGAAGACTTAACACAACCGATACTTTGGCAAGAAATTTCATTTTCAAACCGAGCGCAAGACAACATGGAAACCCATATTGATTTTGAGTCCGCAAGCCGCCTTCCAACTACCTCTTTAAATATTAGCTTGCCGCAAATAAACACCATTACACAAGTGACCGTGTTAACACGCAACCATCAAGAACAGCCTTGGCGGCGCGTTACGAAAGCATCACTGTACCGTCTCAATAAACAAGGGAAAGATTACGCCAATCAAAACATACGTATTAATGCAACAACCGCACGTTATTGGCGGTTAAGCTTTAATCAAGCTAAAGGAGGAATAGGGAAAGACAATCCTCAACTCAGCTTAGGTTGGTTACCTGATATTTTAGTGTGGAATGCGCGCGGATCGGGCCCATTCAACTTACTAGTCGGCGAAGATAGCAATCCGATCAATATCGTTCCTGTCACTAATTTACTCAACCCATATGAAGCTAAAAAAGTACGTCAATTACCAAAAGCAACGATTAGTGCGCCACCACAGGAAGCAAACTTAAATGCATGGGATTCTCCTGTTGATTACAAATATTTTTTGCTTTGGGGCGGGCTGTTTCTCGGCGTATTGGCATTAGCGACAATGGCTTATTCACTATTGAAAAGCAATTCAAAAACATAGGCTGTCTAACCATGAATACCTTGACGTATAAAGGCTAAACTCATTACCTTGTTTACAATATTAAGCCTGCTAGTGTTAGTGTATTTATTGCTTTGCATCGCGATCTACGCCCTGCAAAAATGGTTGTTATTCCCAACTTACACGACAAAAACCGTCCCTGCCGATTGGCAACCAAGAGGAAAAGATAGCCAACAAGCATTAATTGATGGCTGTTGCGGTAAATTGCATGTCGCTATTTGGCAAACACCAGAGGCAAAAGGAACGCTGTTGATGTGCCACGGCAATAGTGAAAGTCTCGCTAGCATTGATAACTACGCTAGCGTATTTAATGATTTAGGGTACAACTTAATGGCCTGGGATTATCCTGGATATGGAAAATCCACTAGCGGCTGGTTTAATCAAGAGATGTTATTAGCGGATGCTGAAAGCGCTTAC
This sequence comes from Methylophilaceae bacterium, assembly GCA_002401735.1. Lineage (GTDB taxonomy): Bacteria > Pseudomonadota > Gammaproteobacteria > Burkholderiales > Methylophilaceae. The sequence continues at coordinate 3,382 of NVTX01000081.1, forward strand.
CAATGGCTAGCAACAAAAGAAACTCCGGATAAAATTTATCTATTTGGTTATTCCATCGGTACAGGTATTGCACTTTCTTTAGCATCCACCCATCAACAAAATCCTATTTATTTGGTAGCAGCATATGACTCACTACTAAGCGTTGCTAAAGATAAAATCCCTAGCTTCTTTCCCATTCGCTTACTATTGCGCTACCCGATGCAAACTAAACAATGGGTAGATGCTATCCAGCAGCCAATTTACTTGTTACATGGCAGTTTAGATTCACTTATACACCCAGAACGCGCACAATCTTTAATCAGCACGGCCAATGGTAAAGCGGAAATTGAGTGGGTAAAAGATGCGAGGCACGCCAGCGACACCCTCTTTGCACACAGAAACAATTGGCTAAAACAACGGTTACCTTAAAGAAAGTAAAAGATGAGCAACCAATTCCAACTTCTTAAAGAACAACGTTTTCGTCCATTGTTTTTTACACAGTTCCTGGGCGCATTTAATGACAATGTTTTTAAAACGGCACTGATTACATTGGTTGCTTTCCGTACCAGCCAGTTAACAAGCATTGATGGCGCTACGCTAGCAACAATCCTGCCTGGGTTATTTATTCTGCCATTTTTTCTATTCTCTGCCACGGCCGGACAAATTGCCGATAAGTTTGAAAAATCTAAACTCATCCGCGTGATTAAAGCCTTTGARATTCTCATTATGCTRTTTGCCAGYGCKGGCTTTTTACTTAGCAACATTATCTTATTATCGACCGCACTATTTATGATGGGCATGCACTCTTCATTTTTTGGTCCAGTCAAGTATTCCTACCTACCTCAAAACCTAAGCAAGCAAGAGCTGATCGGAGGCAATGGCTTATTAGAAATGGGTACTTTCGTTGCTATTTTAATTGGTCAAATATCAGGTGCTTGGCTAGCGATGCAAGGCAATAGTGAAATCATCACCAGCCTCAGCATTATCTTGTTAGCGATATTCGGTTACTGGACCAGCAAAGGCATTCCTCACACGCCTGCTGGTGCCCCACAATTAAAAATTAATTGGAACCCAGTAACAGAGACATTCAAAAATCTTAAATTTATTTGGCAACACCAACCTTTATGGCTTGCCATCATTGGCATTTCTTGGTTTTGGTTTGTAGGGGCAACACTATTAGCGCAATTTCCAAGCTTTGCTAAAAATACGCTATTGGGAGATGAAAGCGTATTCATTTTATTACTATCTATCTTTTCTTTAGGGATAGGCGTGGGCTCCTTATTGTGTGAAAAACTTTCTAAGCACAAAGTGGAGCTGGGGTTGGTCATGCTTGGTGGTATTGGYCTAACCATATTCGGAATAGACCTGTATGCCACGAGCACTAGCATACACAATGCCTTGGAAGCTTCTATCCCAATCAGAAGTTATGGGGACTTTTTCAATGCATTCTCACACCTTCATTTATTAGCAGATGTGTTACTGATTGGTATCTTTGGCGGGTTTTATATCGTGCCTCTTTACGCTTACATCCAAAGCAATGCAGAAAAAAGCCACCAATCCCGCGTCATTGCAGGCAATAACATTATGAATGCATTATTTATGGTTGTTTCTGCCATTTTTTCACTTTGGATTTTTGAGCTAGGCTTCAACATTCCACAGYTGTTCTTAGTAACTGCCATACTAAGCGCAATAGTCATGGTTTACTTATGTGTTCGCCGGCCWGAATACTTAACRAGCTTTTTAAGGTGGTCAAAAAYCACGGCTAACTAATCATTGATTAAAACAGCCACTCCACTGCAAAAAAACATCTCTACACACCTGTTCTTTTGAATCACATTTATAATACGTATTTATTTGCTTAACAATTTCATGACATTGAACACCTACACTTCCATATGCTTTAGCGCTTACAGTCAAAAAGAGCCATTTTAGATGCAAAAAAAACATTCTAAATTGATAAAACAAATGCTGCTAGATAGCTTTTTGTATCTGATCAAAGGTGGACTAAAGCTTAAAAACGGCCACTTGCCACAAAGCAACCATCAGGTTCCTGTCGATTTCTTCGGGGTATGTGTTGCTTCTAATGAAGATCCTGCGATTGACGCTTATGTGATTGGCCAACTAGAAACACTGGGAATTAATAATGTACGGCTAGATTTTAGCTATGATGACTTAGATGGCTATCACAATCGTTTTCTACAAAAATTAATTGCAGAAGACTTTAACGTCACCCTGCATTTACTTGCGCCATTTGATGCCGCTAAGAACATGGTGGACTCAAGTGAACAAGAACGTTGGCGTGTCTTTCTATCCACAGTGCTTGACCGTTATGGCACATCGATTAAACAAGTAGAAATTGGCAACACCATTAACCGTAAACGCTGGGCTGGTTATTCATTTGATGGATTCTTAATCGCATGGGAGATTGCGCATAGTGAAGTTAAATCGCGCGACATTAAATTGCTGGGGCCGAACCTACAAGATTTTGAACCTATTTATAATATTGGCATATTAAAAGCCCTGCAAAATAAAAACCAATCGCCAGATGTTCATTCCGATAATCTTTTTGTAGAAAGAGTGAGTGAGCCAGAGCGATTTGACCMCCGAATTTTAAAATATAAATGGGCAACAATATTTAAATACAATTTGATCAAAAAAGCCCGCACGTTGCAGAAAATTGGCGCTGACTTTGGTGTCGCCCAAACAATATCTTCTGCGGCATTTTGGGCCMTTTACCGTATTAACCGCTTATTAGTGAACGGCGAACAAAAACAAGCTGATTATCTCACYCGCTACTTCACCTTATTAGCCGCTTCAGGTGCATTACAATCAGCTAACTGGGGCGCACTTATTTGCAATCGTGAAGGGCTTATTAACGATGGTTTAACGGATGCAGAGTACCCTGCCTTAGAGCGTATCGCTCATTATCAATCCACTGATGGCATGCTGAATCAATATGAACGTTACCCAAGTTTTTATGCAATGCAAACTGTTGCACAATACTTAAGTGGCGCACATTACCGGGCCACTATTGCTAGCGCAAAAGGTTTAGAAATACATCACTTTACAAATGATAACTTACACATCCATGTCGCCTGGGCAATTAATGGTAAAGTCGCACATCTTGCAGACATTTACACTGAAAATACGATAAATAACGCTAAAATTCATTATCGTGACGGCAGTGTGTTAGAGAATAATGCTGCTTTAGTCTGCGAAACCCCCATCTACTTATGCTGGAATATAGACTTTAATATGGAAACACTGCCTCAGCCCAAGTTAGCCAAGAACCTAGTAATCCATGCGCACATCGAAGGATTGCAATACTATCCATTTACGCAAGATAATTGGTCCGGTTTAATCCTCGCCAAAGATGCTGACGAAGCAAACCAGTTAGGAAAAATACTTAACCCCGACCAACTTAACGCGCCACAAAAAGACCAATCTTTACGTCATGCACGTAATGTTATTTGGGCAATCCAAGATCCAAGGGATTCAGCATCCCAACTCACCATTAAGCAACCAGTAAAAATGTACCCGCATAAAGCATTGCTGGACCGCTTTAAGCCAAGCAAAGCCAAACGTAGCTGGAATGGTGCAATGGAGCTGTTAAGACGTGGCGTGGGCACAGCGCAGCCGATTGCTTACTTTGAAAAAGCTGGCGACAAATCATTAAAACAAAACTTCTACATTTGTGAACGTGTCAAATCTGATTGCAGTATTGGCGAATTATTTTCTGCTTTCGCTCGCGGTGAATCATCGTACAAAGGTCTGACACCCGARGACGTTTATACCCAGCTTGCCCAGTTCTCTCACCATATGCACAGCCGAGGCATTTATTTCAGAGACTACTCAGGCGGCAATATTCTGGTTTGCATTCAAGCAGACAATACACTCAACTTCTCATTGATTGATACTGCGCGTATTCATCATTTTAACCATGCCATCACGTTAAAACTAAGAACGGCCGATTTAACACGGGCTTGTCATAAATTGCACAGCAAGGGTCGTAAACGATTTATGCAAATTTATTTAGGGCTTAGTGGTCGACAATTTAATTTGCAAACGCAATTTAGGTTCCTGCTATATGACTTTAAAGTTAAATTAAAGCGCACCATAGGTAGAAAAGGCATGAAAAAATTAATGAAGCGCCTTAAAGGACAACCCTAATCTAATGAAAATCATGAATGGGTTTTAAGTAGATTTGACACTCCATTTCTCTATCGGAGCAGTAGACTGTATACACGTAATGCAAATGCTTTACGAATCTAAATAAAAAGGAGATCTATTATGTGGACAACACCAGCTGCTACTGAAATGCGTTTCGGTTTTGAAGTAACTATGTACGTAATGAACAAGTAATCTTTGTTCCTATGTATTGAAAAAGGCGCTTTATGCGCCTTTTTTTGTTTTGATTGTAGCCGTCTAATCAGGCAGCTTAAATCCTTTAGGTAGCAATACCCAAATTTTTCCTTGTTGTTTCATCGCACCGGCTTTTGCCCCCGCTTTATGACCTGCCCCCCAAAAGAAGTCGGCTCTGACGCCACCTTTAATGGCGCCACCAGTGTCTTGTGCCAACATTAATTGTTTAAGCGGCTTAGTGCTGTTTGGTGCTGTCGTCGACAAAAAAACTGGTGCGCCAAGCGGGATAAATCTTGGGTCAACTGCAACCGTACGTTGTGCCTTAATCGGCACTCCTAACGCGCCTAAAGGCCCAGGCAACCCTGCTGGTAATTCCCTAAAAAATACATAACTTGGGTTGCTATTGAGTAACGCTTGTAATTGATCTAAATGCTTGCGCGCCCAATTTTTAATACCTCGCATAGAGGCTTGAGCTAAAGTAAGCTCGCCACGTTTAATCAGCAAACGTCCGATCGAGTGATAAGCATGGCCATTTTGATTCGCATAGCCAACTTGTACTTGTTTACCATTTTCTAACTGGACGACGCCTGAGCCTTGTATCTGCAAAAAGAAAACATCAATAATGTCGTTAATCCAAAACACTTCGGTTCCCGCCAACGGTGACGGGCTAGCATCTATCTCGGCACGTGTACGATAGGGAACAAGTTTTTTCCCTTCTAACCGACCTCGCACACGCTTAAATTTAAGTTCTGGATAAGTATCTGCCAGATCAACCGTAATTAAGTCTTTTGGCTCACGGTATAAAGGGTATGGGTACTGCGCTGATTGCTTCCGACTACCTTTTAATAAAGGTTGGTAATAACCCGTAATTAAACCACTTGTAGACCCATCTTCATTTTGCGCACGGTAGACATCAAAATAACTTGATAAGTAATCAATAATGATTGCATTGTTAGGCTTTTTAACAGCGACGGCCGCTTCACATGCTGGTTTCCACTGCGTCTTTTTGACTAAGCGTGTACAGCTTTGAATCCAAGCTGGCCATGCAGCGATAAGATCATCTTGTAGTAGCCCGTCTAAATCCTGCCAATCAGCAGGGGCTAAATATCCGTATTGCGGTACTTTTACTGCACTTTTAGTTGGCGTAACTTTAATTGACGTAGCTTCAGTCTGCGTGACAACAGGCGCTTCGTTATTTGGCAACTGAATGGGTTGCTCTTCTGTCACAACTTTTTCTACTGTAGGACAATCACACTTGCCTTCTATTGGCTTCACTGCACGCTTTGAACATGCCGTCATCATAAGAACCATGCACAACAACAATACCGTTTTTTTCATTTTTTTAGTTT
>NVTX01000082.1 GCA_002401735.1 Methylophilaceae bacterium
TATCTGGGAGGATCGCGATGCTGGTGCTGTGATATTTGTGCAAGATGCTAGCAATGGCGAAATAATACAGAGCTTAGCTTTAGATTTTTGTAGTTAGGTAACTACCTTACTCACAAGGCCAACTTCTAGCCAGTTCGCTAAATACTGCGCGGCTTGTTGTGTCGCCTCTTCGCCGAGTGTAGCAAACAAGCTTTCGCATAAGCCGCCAAAGCTTGCACCTGCCGACACTTGTTGAAGCGCATTAAATTCCTGCGCGTCCAGTGACCGGTAATGTGAATTCATGTCACTTCGCCAGACTAAACAAGGCTCATGAATTTTTTCAGCGCCCGCAGGCGTTTCTTCATTATCTAATGCTTGCCAGATAGCAACGGCATTCCACTGCAAGTCTAATAACTGTACTGAAGGGTGCAGTTCAAAATACAAATCTCCCCATGTTTCCGGCGGAATCGCTGCCAAGTCTTGCAGCTGAAGCACTGGTGCATCTTCCGCATCAAAAGCAAGGCCTAAAGCCCATTCAAAAAMRGCCATTTCAGCTGCGACAGGATATTGCGGTAACGTTTTCGTTAAATGCGCTTGCATTTGATCACCAACCCAACGCATATTACGATAAGTTGATGGATATTGATCAATATAAGACCGTGCGGCACTGACAAATAAGTCATCGCCAAGCATGGCTTTGAGGTTGGGATAAGCCGTCTCAAGCGCTTCTATAATCCGTAAGCGGTAGGCATCGGCATATATTCCTAACCGTTTTGTCACGCCGACCGTTTTGTCATCGACTATCTGCTGTTTAAAAGCAACGCCTTTAACATTGTCGTATATATAAGCCTGAAAATCAGCTTGTAATTTTGCCAGCTGACTCATGCCACTGCTTTCATTGCTGTTTCTGAAATGCCACGTGCGATATCAAGCTCTTTGACCAACTCTTCGAATGCAGGAATATTGTCGTCACGTTCTATCATCGTCGACACTTGGCCTAATTGCGAGATTGCATAACCATACAAATCCCACACGGGATCAATCACAGGGGCATCATGGGTATCAATAATATAATCACCATTATTTTGATGCCCTGCCAAATGAATTTGTTGCACACGTTTAGCAGGCACACCATCAATAAAATCTTTGGGATCAAACCGGTGGTTATAGCTACTCACATATATATTATTGACATCTAGTAACAATAAGCAGTCAGCTTGCTCGGCAATCTCGTTAATGAACTCCCATTCAGTCATACTGGAATCAATATAACTCGCATAACTCGAGACATTTTCAAGTAAGAGTTGCCTACCTAAGTAATCTTGTACGATGTTAACTCGTTCAACCACATATTTTACTGTCTCTTCGGTATAGGGAAGTGGTAATAGGTCGTGAATATTTTGGCCATGCACACCAGTCCAACACAGGTGATCGGATATCCAAGCAGGTTCAATTCTATCGGCTAGTTTTTTTAAATCCCGCAAATAGTCTTGTTCAAATGGCGTTGTTGAACCAATCGACAATGACACACCGTGCATCACGATAGGATAATCGGCACGAATACGATCTAGGAAGTGTAACGGCTTACCACCTGGGATCATGTAATTTTCAGATAAGGCCTCAAACCAATCAACCTTTGGTTTGGTTTCTAAAATAGTATTGTAATGTTCTGTGCGTAAGCCTAAACCAAAACCTAACGCTGGTGGGTTTTCACGCATCGTTCATCTCTCATCTAATTTCAACCATTTAAACTCAGCTCAACTAATAAACAAAGCTTCTCATACAAATTTTCGCATTGATGGGAATGTTGCCACCCCCATCGTAACGCGACAATTACGCTGCGTGACCACCTTTAGCATCACACTCAGCTGCAGTCAGTTTCACATGACCAACACCTGCACAAGCATTATGGCCTTTACATGCATTAGCTGCAATTTTGCAAGAACCTTGCCCTTTACATGCATTTTTTGCCGTTTTACAAGCATTATGACCTTTACAAGCATTTCCTGCCGTTTTACAGGCGCTAGATCCTTTACATGAGTTTACACCCACGCATGCGACTTTAGCAGCGCTTGATGCAGTGTTTGCACCAGAGCTAGCACAGCCTGCCAGAATAAGTGCTGCAGCACCAACAGCCAACATTGCGCCCTTACCTAAACCAAGTGTCGTTTCGATTGTCATTGTAATTCCTCTCAAATTTGAATTTTTAATAAATAGACATTGCCTAAATGTAACTAATAAACCGTCACAGCGCTTAGTCGCCGCACGTTAAGCAACCTTACAATCTATTTGAAGAAACTTTATGACCAACCTAATTATTTCTTTGTACTAGTCATTATTAACTGTCTTGGTAGTCCACGATTAAAGGAGCATGGTCGCTGAACCGTTCATCCTTATATACGCTCGTTTCAATTGCTGTCTCCGCTATCGCCCGTGTTGAAATTTGATAATCGATGCGCCAACCTACATTTTTGGCATAGGCTTGTCCACGATTACTCCACCAGGTATACCCCTCACCTGTTGTGTCTGGATATAGCTTGCGGTATACGTCTACCCAACCGACTCTATCGAATAAATCCGTCATCCATGCTCGCTCTTCTGGCAGGAATCCAGAATTTTTCTTATTACCTTTAAAGTTTTTCAGGTCTATTTCTTGATGTGCAATATTCCAATCACCGCAAATCACCACTTCAAACCCACTATTAATAAGCTGCTCTAAGTGTGTCATAAATCGTTTCATGACACTAAATTTAAACGTTTGCCGCTCTTCCCCACTAGAGCCACTCGGTAAATACAATGAAATAACGGATAGCTTTCCAAACCGGCATTCTAAATATCGGCCCTCTGCATCAATGTCCTCCATACCCAACCCTACAATCACCTCATCTGGCTTTTGTTTAGAGTAAATTCCAACCCCGCTATATCCCTTTTTYTGTGCGTAATGGAAATATCCATAATAACCTTGAGGCGCTTTCATTTCTTCGGTCAAATTGTCAGCTTGTGCTTTTAATTCTTGCAAACAAATCACATCGGGCTGCACGCTCTGTAACCATGGATAAAAACCTTTCTTAGTCGCAGAGCGGATTCCATTTAAATTCAACGTTATAATGCGCATTTAAGTCCTTAATATTGTATAGAGTCGTTTATGTCAGCTAACCATCAAAATTTATCACAAGGCTTCATTGAATTCTGCATTCAACAAGAAGTGCTTAAATTCGGCGAATTTAAAACGAAAGCTGGACGGCTAAGCCCATACTTTTTCAATGCTGGTTTATTTAATGATGGTGACAGCTTATTAAAGCTAGGTGAATTTTACGCCAATAGCATTGAAAAATCAGGCATTGAATTTGATATGTTGTTTGGTCCTGCCTACAAAGGCATTCCATTAGCGGCAAGTATTGCAATAGCCTTCGCCAAAAGAGGGCGTAACTTACCCTATGCCTACAATCGCAAGGAAGAAAAAGACCATGGTGAAGGTGGCAATCTCGTTGGCGCACCTTTAAAAGGTAGCGTGTTAATTATTGATGACGTTATTTCAGCCGGTACGTCCGTGCGTGAATCTGTTGCGTTGATTAATGCGAATGGTGCAACAACATGCGGCGTCAGCATCGCTTTAGACAGACAAGAGAAAGGCCTAGGCGAATTGTCTGCTGTACAAGAAGTAGAGCAAAAAAATAAAATTCCAGTTGTTAGCATTGCAAAATTAGCGGATTTATTGATGCTCATCGAAAGTAGCGAACAACTGGCAAAACATTCCCTAGAAATAAAGCACTATCAACAACGCTACTGCATTTAAACCAAAAGCCTCAATGACTAAGCAAACTTGATTAACCGCTGAGTTTCTTCTTCAAAATCGCATTCACTTGCACGGGATTTGCTTTACCTCTAGAAGCTTTCATCGTCTGACCAACCAGGGCATTAAACGCTTTTTCTTTCCCCGCTTTATATTCTTCCACCATCCCGGCATTTGCAGCTAACACCTCATCAACCATCGCTTCAATGGCACCACTATCTGACACCTGCTTCAATCCTTTGGATTCGATGATGGCATCCACGTCTTGARTGCCTGACCACATGGCTTCAAACACTTGTTTACCTGCATTATTTGAAATAGTCGCATCAGAGATTCTTTTYACTAATTGCGCCAACTGATTTGATGTAATAGGTGAATCTACAATTGTTTTATCTTCTGCATTCAGTTTGGCAGCAAGCCCGCCCATCACCCAGTTCGCGGCTAATTTGGGATCGCCACCGGCTTGTATCACATCCGTAAAGTAATTCGCAATCTCTCGGCTAGCAGTAATAGCAGACGCATCATACGCCGATAGTGCATACTCACTTTCRAAGCGTGCTTTCATCGCAACTGGAAGCTCAGGCATCTCCGCCATCACTTTGGCTTTATCAGCCTCAGTCACTTCTAATGGCAACAAATCAGGATCAGGAAAGTAGCGATAATCATTGGCTTCTTCTTTGCTGCGCATCGCACGCGTTTCCCCTGTGTCAGGGTTAAACARCACSGTTGCTTGATGTATSGTGCCRCCRTCCTCCAACGTTTCTATCTGCCATTGCGTCTCATAGGCAATGGCTTGCTGCATAAACTTAAATGAGTTTAAGTTTTTAACTTCACGACGGGTACCTAGCTCAGTTGAGCCTTTAGGCCTCACCGACACATTCACATCACACCTAAAACTACCTTCTTGCATGTTGCCATCACAAATATCAATCCATTGCACTAACTCGTGTAGTTTTTTCGCATAGGCAACCGCCTCTGCTGCTGAGCGCATATCAGGATCAGTTACAATTTCTAGCAACGGGGTTCCAGCCCGATTCAAATCAATGCCACTCATGCCTTCAACCGCGCCATGCACAGATTTTCCAGCATCTTCTTCTAAATGCGCGCGTGTAATACCAACGACCTTTTCATAAGCAGGCTGCTTTTTCGTTGCGGGTACTTGTACCGTCACTTGCCCTTTACCGACAACAGGCAATTCAAATTGGCTGATTTGATAACCTTTAGGCAAATCTGGATAAAAGTAGTTTTTACGCGAAAATACGGAGCGTTTGGGGATTTCTGCACCAATGGCCAAACCAAACTTAATGGCACATCGCACCGCTTCTTTATTAAGCACCGGCAACACACCTGGCAGCGCAGTACTCACTTCACAAGCTTGCGTATTMGGCTCAGCACCATATGCAGTTGAKGCACCACTAAAKATTTTAGTCTTCGTTTTTAGCTGGACATGTGTTTCTAGCCCAATAACAACTTCCCACTCCATTATTCAATTCCTTTAGGCATCTTTGTATGCCAATCTGTCACTTGTTGATAAGCGTGTCCGACATTCAACATACGTGCCTCATCAAAATAATTGCCGATAATTTGTAAGCCTACTGGCAAATCATTACTAAATCCCGCAGGAATACTCATGCCAGGCAAACCTGCTAAGTTAGTCGCAATCGTATAWATATCCTGTAAATACATTGAGACTGGATCTTCCGTTTTCTCACCCGTCTTAAACGCGGTGGAAGGTACTGTAGGCCCCATAATAATGTCGCACTTTTTATAAGCTTCTGTAAAATCTTGTGCAATTAAACGGCGAATCTGCTGTGCTTTTAAATAGTACGCATCATAGTAACCAGCACTTAATACATAGGTGCCAATCAAAATACGTCGCTTCACTTCCGCACCAAACCCTTCCGCACGGGTCTTCATGTACATTTCCATCAAGTCATCATATTCTGCCGCGCGATGACCGTAGCGTACGCCATCATAACGAGAGAGGTTTGTTGAAGCTTCCGCTGGTGCTAACACATAATAAACAGGGATAGATAAGCTTGAATTTGGCAATGAAATATCGACAAACTCAGCCCCCAGTTTTTTATATTGATTAATGGCTTCTTCTATGACTTTAGCAACGCCAGCATCCAACCCCTCGGCAAAGTACTCTTTGGGCAGCCCCAYTTTTAAACCCGCTAATGGTTGATTCAGTTTGCTCGTGTAATCTTCTTTAGGATGGTTAAGGCTTGTCGAATCACGTTCATCAAAGCCTACCATCACATTCATCATCAGGGCACAATCTTCGGCTGATTTTGCCATCGGTCCGGCTTGATCCAAACTGGAAGCAAAAGCAATCATTCCGTAGCGTGATACTAGGCCATAGGTTGGTTTCAAACCAGTGAAGCCACATAAAGAAGCWGGYTGACGRATAGAACCACCKGTRTCYGTYCCCGTTGCCGCCGCACATAAGCGCGCAGCTACTGCAGCGGCTGAACCACCACTACTACCGCCTGGCACGCGATCAACATCCCAAGGGTTGTTTACACCGCCAAAGTAGCTCGTCTCATTCGATGAGCCCATGGCAAATTCATCCATATTGGTTTTACCTAAATTCACAGCGCCTACTGCATCAAATTGAGAAATAACGTGCGCATCATAAGGTGCAATGAAATTCTCTAGCATTTTTGAGCCACAAGTTGTTTTCCAACCTTTTACACAGAAAATGTCTTTTTGCGCGAATGGAATGCCGGTTAAGTCTGTCGCCTGTCCAGCAGCGATGACGGCATCAGCTGCTTTCGCTTGTGCTAATGTTTTATCTTCATCTAACGTAATGTAAGCATTAATTTGAGGATTATGTTGGCGTATGCGATCTAAAAATGTTTGCGTCATCTCGACGCTAGACACTTCTTTTTCAGCCAACATTTGGCTTAGTTTTTTAAGGCTGTGGTTAATCATGGRTTATCTTAATTCTACTTGGTCTATTCAATTACTTTTGGTACTAAATATAAGCCTTTATCAATGGCAGGCGCATTTTTTTGGAATGTATCGCGCTGATTGGTCGCCGTCACGACATCATCTCTGAGCCGTTGCACCACATCTTGCGAATGAGACATCGGCGTAATACCTGTGGTATCCACTGCCTGCATTTCTTCAATAAGCGTCAAAATTCCCGACAGCTTTGTGAGGGTTTTTTCTGCTTCTGAATCATTGATTTCTATTTGCGCGAGATGCGCTAACCGCTTAATATCGGGGATGTTTAGAGCCATAACTTGCTTCTATTCTTCTGTTTTTTAACTTTAGTGTAATAAACTTCAAATTGCGACTTAATTTTAATCGGAATATACGTTATTATACCTTGGATTTTATTGATCGGCTTACTTGTTCTTATCGCAAATAAGATAGGTACGCGGACTAAGCAACGTACAGGAAAAAAAACATATGTTAGGTTCGTTAAGCAGCTACTTTTCTAATGATTTGGCAATTGATTTAGGTACCGCAAACACCTTGATTTATTCGCGTGGTAGGGGCATTGTTCTTGATGAGCCCTCCGTTGTTGCCATACGGCTTGAAGGCCCGAGTGGCAAAAAAGTACTGTTAGCGGTTGGCACAGAAGCCAAAGGCATGCTTGGAAGAGCGCCTGCGAACATTCAAGCCATTCGCCCCATGAAAGATGGCGTGATTGCWGACTTYACCGTYACSGAAMAAATGYTRMAAYWTTTYATTSSYAAAGYACAYGAWGSRCGYTKKTTSWMACCSAGTCCRCGCRTWWTSRTKTGYGTRCCYKKTGGYTCYACKCAAGTTGAGCGTCGTGCRATTMRWGARTCWGCMGMWSGCGCTGGCGCWMRKSAWGTRTTTTTRATTGAAGARCCRATGGCWGCAGCSATTGGTGCRGRMATGCCYGTAGMAGAAGCAASWGGYTCRATGGTKKTMGATATTGGYGGMGGYACMACKGAAGTKGSYGTKATTTCKTTARRCGGTATTGTCTATGCAAAATCAGAGCGTGTCGGTGGCGATAAGTTTGATCAAGCCATTATTGATTACATTCGTCGCAACTATGGCATGCAAATTTCCGAGCCGACTGCTGAAGCAATTAAAAAGAAAATCGGATCGGCATTCCCTGGCTCGGAAGTACTGGAAATGGAAGTCACAGGTCGAAATCTGGCAGAAGGCTTGCCTCGCAAATTCACCATTTCAAGCAACGAAATTTTGGAAGCGCTAACTGAACCATTGAACGCCATTGTTGGTGCAGTAAAATCCGCCTTAGAGCAAACGCCACCAGAACTAGGTGCTGACATTGCTGAAAAAGGCATGGTTATTACAGGTGGCGGTGCACTGTTGCGTGATTTAGATCGCTTACTAATGGAAGAAACTGGCCTACCCGTTATCGTAGCAGAAGACCCATTAACTTGTGTCGCGCGTGGTTGTGGTCGTGCACTAGAGGACATGGACAAATTAGGCAGCGTATTCGTGCATGAGTAATTGCTGCCTATTTCAATTTAACCTGCTACGTCAGCATGCTTAAAGGTGTTCATCAGAAACTAGAGCCTCAACAAACCCCTTCATTTTTCGTTCGCGGCGCCAGCCCATTTTCACGCATGGTGTTCTTTTGTGCATTGTCGATTATCCTCATGGCAATGGATGCTAGGCTTAACTATCTATCCCAATTACGGCAAGCGTTTATTGGTGGGTTACACCCAGTAGAAAGAATCGCTAATCTGCCAAGTGAGTTCATCCGTGATAGTGCAAAGTATTTTTCTGCTCACAACCAACTGGTGCAAGAAAACTACATGCTGAAACAGCAAGCTTTTCAGCACAAAGTAAAACTACAACGCTTAAATACACTTAAAGCAGAAAATGAACATTTGCGCAGCTTACTTGGCGGTGATATTCCCATTCATCCTAGAGCGATATTAGGCGACATCTCACATACTGGCAGGGATCCATTTAGAAACGTCGTGATTGTTAATCGAGGCAGCCAACATAACATCCTAGCAGGGCAGGCTGTGGTTGATTCTAAAGGTGTGATCGGCCAAGTGACTCGCGTCTACCCGTTTAGCAGTGAAGTAACAATGATTACCGATAAAAACCTATCCATTCCTGTCCAAGTAGAACGTAATCAATTACGCGCGATTGCATTTGGGCAAAGTGGGAATACATTAGATATCCCTTATCTACCAACAAACGTTGATATAAAAATAGGCGATATCGTAGAAGCTTACGAAGAAGTAGAAGTGAAAGCCACTTTGTAATGTAGAACG
>NVTX01000083.1 GCA_002401735.1 Methylophilaceae bacterium
TCACCAGCACGACCAGCACTATAATTTTCCATACCAACATGGATTAATCCGCCCAAGAAAGTACCCGCAGTTATCACTACAGACCTAGAGGCAAAACGCAAACCGATTTGCGTAACAACGCCAACCGCCTTATCGCCCTCTAAAGCAATATCATCCACCGCCTGCTGAAACAGCCATAAGTTAGGCTGGTTTTCTAAACGTCGGCGAATAGCAGCCTTATATAGAACACGGTCTGCTTGTGCACGTGTAGCACGCACCGCAGGCCCTTTGCTAGCATTCAGTATACGAAACTGGATACCACCTTCATCAGCAGCCATCGCCATCGCACCGCCCAGCGCATCCACTTCTTTCACCAAATGGCCTTTTCCAATACCGCCGATAGATGGATTGCACGACATTTGACCCAAGGTTTCTATATTGTGTGTTAGCAGCAAGGTTTTCTGTCCCATACGCGCGGCAGCTAGCGCCGCCTCGGTGCCCGCATGGCCGCCGCCAACTACAATCACATCAAATTTGTCTGGAAAYTGCATACTTTTATCGCAACAATACATAAAGAAACAAGGATGAGATTTTAACGTAAATCTACGTGTTCCGTCATTTTATCTTGATTGTTTCACGTGAAACAACCCGCCAAAAACAACAACTTTAAACAGTAAAGACCAYCTTAAAAGGGCACTTTCAATGCCGCTGCCAATAACAGCAGGTGTTGTTTCACGTGAAACACTTGTATAAAAATACTGAAAACACCAATAAAAACATAAAGTTCTGTTCCAAAGTTAATTACATCGTGATAATCTTTATATTCAATCTAAATATTGCATCGATTTCACATCTACGCTTTACAAACTATATGGACGCAAACGCAACTTATACAAAAACAGGCAGGGGATTACGGGCGCTAGTCAAAAAACTACCTCGTGATGCTGGCCGTGTTTTGTCTGTCATGGATAAAGGCTTAACAGCTGAAGAGATACTAAGCAGACTARATAATGTTAATGAAACAAAGCTTGAGGTTGCCATTACGTGGCTACTAGAAGGTGGATTCATTAAGTCCACTATTATCGACCCGTTTTCCAACACCATGTGGGAAGGCTCTTCAGCTAACGCCATGCAGGTTGATGAAATTGGCATCGACGAATTCACTGTCTCTGAAAAACCACCCACTAATAACACTCAACAAACTAAAGCCGTTAAAAAAACACCGYGTGAAATAGAAGCTGAGGAAAAGRAAAAAGCGAAGATAGCGGCTCAAAAGAAAAAACTTGAACAAGCAGATGCGGAAGCACGCGAAAGGGCAGAAGCCTCCTTAAAAGCCAAAACGGATGCCGAAACGCAAGCGACTGCCAATAAAAATCAAGCYGCTGCAGAAGTTATTGCGAAAGCAAAACAAGAGGCACGCGAAAAAGCCGAGGCCGAAGCTAAAGTGGCCGCTGAGGAAAAAGCCAAATCAGAAGCCGAAACGAAGGCGAGAGTTGAGGCTGAGGCCAACCTTAAAAAGGAAGCGGCCGCTAGGGAAAAAGCTGAGGTAAAGGCGGCTGCCGAAGYRAAAGAAAAATTAGARGYMGAAGARAAAGTGAAGCTCAAAGCRCTGGCCAAGGCAGATGAAGAGGCTCGTAAAAAAGCAGAGGCGGAAGTCAAGGCGAAGGCTGAGACAGAAACCAATCTTAAAAAAGAAGAGACCGCCAGAAAAAGGGCTRAGGTAAAAGAAGCTGCCGAAGCGAAAGAAAAATTAGAGGCAGAAGAGAAAGTGAAGCTCAAAGCGCTAGCCAAAGCAGATGAAGAAGCGCGCAAAAAAGCAGAAGCGGAAGCCAAGGTGAAAGCGAAAGCTGAGGCTAAGATCAAAAAAGAAGTGGAAGAAAAAGCCGCCGCCGAAGAAAAGGCGCGATTAGAGGCGGAAGAAAAAGCGAGGCTTGAAGCCGAGGCTAAGGCAGAAGAAGAGGCGCGTAAAAAGGCAGAAGTAGAAGCCAAGGCAAAAGCGAAAGCTGAAGCCAAGGCTAAAAAAGAAGCGGAAGAAAAAGCAGCCGCAGAGGAAAAAGAACGATTAGCAGCGGAAGAAAAAGCGAGGCTTGAAGCCGAGGCTAAGGCAGAAGAAGAGGCCAAAGCGGCCGCCGAAGAAAAAGCACGATTAGAGGCGGAAGAAAAAGCGAGGCTTGAAGCTGAGGTAAAAGCAGAAGAAGAAGCGCGCAAAAAAGCAGAAGCCAAGGCCAAAAAACAAGCGGAGGTTAAGGCTAAAAAAGAGGCAAAAGCTAAAGAAAAAGCAGCGGCTAAAGCAGAAGCTAAAATTGCTGCAGAAAAGAAAAAGTTAGAAAAAGCAGCCGAAAAAGAACGAGCAAGATTAGATAAGATTACCGAAAAAGAAGAAAAAACGCAGAAAAGAACCGAAACAAAAAGAAGAGCGAAAGCAAAAAAACAAAGACTGGTAGAAAGTATTCGTTCTAAACTCCCTGGCAAGAAATGGTTAATCAGCATTGCAAAAAGTATTAAACCACTCTCTATTTTCGCACTATCTGTATTTTTCTTACTGATTATTGCCGCGCAGTTTATCAATATGAGTATATTAATAAACCCGATTGAAAAAATTGCTACGGAAAACATTCAAGCTAAGGTAAATATAAAATCTATTAATATCTCTCTATTTCCAAGCCCCCATCTACTTTTGGAAGACCTTACTATTGCTGACTCCACAACGATTAATGTGAAAAAGATGCGTGTTTACCCTGATTTACTCAGCATCAAAAACAAGCTATTTAATAGTACAAATACGCCTTATGAAATTAATTCCATCAAAATTGAAGGTTTTAACATTGCACAAAAAGACTTACCACGTATTAGCTCATGGGCTGGTGCATCATCTAGGCATCAACAATTAAAAATTAAAAGAATTACACTAAAGGATATGTCTATTAACCTCAACGTGGTTCAACTACCTTATTTTGATGGTGACATCATGCTAGATGATGCCGGACTAGTGCACCAAGCAAGCTTTGTAACAGAGCATAACAATCTTAATATTGTGATTAATCATGTTAACAATGACTATTTAATTAAGATAGAAGCCGTGCGTTGGCGCGTACCTTTATCGCCAAAACCTGTATTCACTAAATTGAATGCAACTGGTACGATTAAAGATAATGTATTAACACTATCATCCATCACCGGTGCTTTATACAACGGAGACTTAACCGCACAATTAACAATGGATTTTTCCTCACCTAATCTCACATCAATAGGCGAATTTTCCCTRACGAATTTCTATATCAAAGACATGGCAAAAGAACTGCAACTTGATACCGCAGTTGATGGCAAGCTCAATTTCAAAGGTAGTTACGCTTTTGATATTAATAAACCACTYAATATTATCGATATGACAGGRCTCAACRCTGAATTTAGTATGCAAAATGGCCACCTTAGAAAGGTGGATTTAGCAGAAGCCATGCGCAGTGGTAACTTAAATGGTAATACAGATTTTACGAGTTTTTCTGGAAAAGTTTCCCTTAAAAATAAAAAATATCGCTTTTACAACCTCCTATTAAAAGATAAACAACTGCAAGCAACTGGTCATATTAATGTCTCACCAGATCAATATGTATCYGGCGTTATCTCCACAAGCATTGCACTAAAAAGAAATTCTATTAGGGCACGCTTAAATATTGCTGGGCCGTTAACCGCTTTAAAGTTAAAAAATTAAATTTTGTTAAATCTACGGAAATTCAATAAGTAGATATTGACGGATGTATAACTTCACGCCTATAGTGCTATCAGCGGTATAGTGTAAAAACCAACAGAATTAAGCAACACCTTCATAAGTAAGGTGTTAAATATGTTTTGCGCTTAGCGTTGCAATAAATGATTTGTAATCTAAAAATTGACAATAACTCAGGAGAAAAAAATGGCTGATATTAGCGAATATAAAGAAGCACTGGCAAAACACACTGCTAGCATTAATGATGCTGCGCTAGCAAARATGGCATCAACCTACGCTTTAGTAATGTCTAACAGAGATGCTAGAAATGTATCTTGTGGCGATGCCGCGGAAAAAGAAACCGTTCGCAATAACTTTCTTAAGAAAAAGCTTGGCTTAACAGACGCTGATGCAGATCTTGATGCTGCGGTTGAAGCRGTTTGTGTCACCATGAAAGAAGAGCGCATGAAAAACCGCATCGTGTTTTACTATCTTCTTGCAGAAAAATATAACAAATTAGGTGTGTTTGCTTAATTTAATTGCTTAGTAAATAAGCACAAACCCCTTGTTTTGCKACAAGGGKTTTTTATTTRCCAATACAAAACTTACTAAAAATTTCGCCAAGYAAATCATCTGGCGTAAACTCYCCAGTAATTTGACTTAACGCCTCYTGCGCTAAACGTAGTTCCTCAGCCACCAACTCAGCCAAGTTAATTTGTTCACTCGCTTTTTGTARGTGAWGCTTCACTTGATYAAGYGCYTCTATATGYCKYGCACGCGCCATAAAAACRCCYTCTGARTTTTGTTGATAACCAACCAAAGYCAATAAATKATTTTTTAATAGYGYCARCCCTTGGCCTGTTTTAGCAGAAAGGTAAATATGYGTTTCGTYATTWTTTTCTAGCACYTGTGCTTGYTCTTGAGATATATCAATTTTATTATGGACCCAAATCTTAGTAATTCCTTGCGGCAAGCGCTCTAAAATCAACTTTTCTTCTTTGCCTATACCAGTAGTTGCATCTAGCAATAATAATGCGATATGCGCCGTTTCTGTGGCTTGATATGTGCGTGCTATACCAATTTTTTCCACCTCATCCTCAGTATCACGTAAACCAGCCGTATCAATAATATGTAAAGGTACGCCATTAATTTGAATTGCACTTTTAATCGCATCTCGTGTGGTACCAGCGACCGGCGTCACAATCGCAACTTCTTCACCAGAGAGCGCATTCATTAAACTAGACTTACCAACATTCGGCTGACCAATTAGCACAACATTGATTCCATCTCTTAATAACACACCCTGTTTGGCTTTCTTAAAAATAGCCTCTAATGTTTGTTGGTTGGTTGTGATCTTTTCTGCCACACGCCCTTGCGTTATAAAATCAATCTCTTCCTCAGGAAAATCTAAGCAGGCTTCAACATACAAGCGCAGCTCAATTAACTTATTAAGTARCTGATTAATTGTTTCAGAGAATTCACCAGAAAGAGAGCGCACAGCACTTTTTGCCGCTTCCACCGTTGCAGCGTTAATCACATCTGCTACTGCTTCTGCTTGCGCCAAATCTAATTTATCATTCAAATAAGCGCGCCTTGTAAACTCCCCAGGCTCTGCTTGACGTGCACCAACCTCAATACAGCGAGCAAGTAAAATTTGCATCAATGCTGTACCGCCATGACCTTGCAACTCTAGTATTTCTTCGCCGGTATAGGAGTGTGGTGCTTGATAATAAATCGCAATACCGCTATCAATCAAATCACCATTGGTTTGCTTAAAGTCTAAATAGGCTGCGTAACGAGGGGAAGGGCAGTGGCCCAACACCTSAGTAGCAATTTTCTGGCTTAAGGGCCCAGAAACCCGAACAATACCAATGCCGCCAGCGCCACTCGCTGTCGCAATAGCGGCAATCGTATCTTGTGGATTAGCGTTTACCACTGCCTTTTTTAGCGAGTGCTGCTGCGTGGATTGATTTATTGATGTATGCCTGTTGAGCAATCGATAAAATATTGTTAACCAACCAATATAAAACCAACCCTGCAGGGAAGAAGAAGAAAAATACACTAAACACGACTGGCATAATTTTCATTACTTTCGCCTGAATAGGATCYGTAGGCGCTGGGTTTAGATAGGTCTGAATAATCATTGTTGAACCCATCAAAATCGGCAAGATATAGTAAGGATCTGTTGCTGACAAATCTTGAATCCAGCCAAAGAATGGTGCATGACGCAACTCGACAGAACCCAACAACACCCAATAAAGTGCAATAAAAACAGGTATTTGCACTAAAATAGGCAAACAACCRCTTAATGGATTAATTTTTTCCTTGCGATACATTTCCATCATTGCTTGCTGCAGTTTTTGCTTATCATCGCCAAACTTTTCTTTCATGCTCTGCATACGCGGCGCCATCTCGCGCATTTGCGCCATGCTACGGTAGCTCGCTGCAGAAAGCTTAAAGAAAGCCGCTTTAATTAAGACYGTCAGCAAAATAATTGCCACRCCCCAAKTACCAATTAAGCTATAAATATTTGATAATAACCAGAACAGTGGTTTCGCAATCACCGTTAACCAACCATAGTCAACCGCGTACTCTAAGCCTGTTGCCGCKGCTTCRAGATCKGATGCTGTTTGCGGACCAGAAAATAATTTTGCTTTCACTTCAATAGAAGTACCTGATGCAAYCGCACCAACTGGATTAACAACACCCACCGCATATATCTCATCGGTTATCTGCTTGGTATAGAACTCACTAGGAGTACCTACTTTAGGAATCCAAGCGCTAGCAAAATAATGCTGAATAATGCCAATCCAACCATCTTTACTTTTCAAAGCTAAATTAGCATCCGCCATATCCGAAAAACTAATTTTTGTAAATTTATCTACTTCGGTGTAGTAAGCCCCACCRGTAAAGGTCGGCATAAATGCTGAGCCCTGGTTAGACTCACTATCATGCGTCAATTGGTAATACACWGATGGAGAAATATCGCTACCACTAGCATTATTAATATGGTGCGTTACATCAATCTGATAGCTGCCACGATTAAAYGTGTACACCTTATCAACCGTAAGACCATTGCTCATCCAAGACAGCTTAACCTCTARGGTATTAGCGTCAYTCTCCATGSTGTAACTATCGGCTACACTRGTAAATTGCGTTTTATGRTTCGGTAAATCAGCCCCAATTAAYCCACTCTGCGCGACATATAACATCGGGTCAGCAGCATCATCCATTAAWACAAARTGCCCAGACTCTTTATCATCAGCAAGATGTTTTTTAAGTGTAAGYTGGCGCAAATCGCCRCCAACCGTACTAATCTCCGCTTCATATAAATCRGTACTSACTTTAATGCGTCCACCGGCTTCTAATGTAAATTGCGCATTATCAACTTGRCCGCTRCCGACAGTATCGGCACCTGTTGCKGCCGTTGGAATGCTTGCATCWTCAGCTRCWTCAGCGACCACCTCTTGCGGCGCATCTTTAGCCTGCCAGCCATCCCATAACATCATGATTGAGAATGAAAATATAACAAATAAAACTAAACGCTTAATRTCCATACAACTCTTTACTGAATTAAAATTTTTACTGTTAAAAGAAAATACTAAGGGACAGGATCATGTCCACCATCACACCACGGGTGACATCGCCCCAATCTCAACACAGTGAGATACCCTCCCTTTAATGCACCATACTTATTAATAGCCTCTATTGCATAACTAGAACAGCTGGGATCAAACCGACAACTTGCGCCAATAAACGGGCTTAAACACCATTGATACAATTTAATTAACCCAATGAGCAATTTACGCATCAACATTATTTTTATGCGCTACCTTATTCTGTATTTTAACAAATAGTGCGGCAAGATCTTGTTTCAATAYTAAATACTGACGATGTTTAAARGGTTTTTTTACYTGTATCACAACATCTACRTCATTTAGTACATGCAGYTCTTGCCTACATAACTCACGTAATACGCGGCGCATATAGTTYCTATCCACYGCGCGTTTTGCTRTTTTYTTCGCAACAACAAAACCAAYTCTTGCATCTAAAATRTCAYTRGGCWTGTAATGCACCACAAAAAATGCGGTGGAAAAACGTTTTCTAAAACTAAAAACGGATGAAAATTCATCCGTTTTTCTAATCATTACTAACTTAGTTGGTATTGATTTAGACATTGCTAGTCATAATCTATGCTTAGCAAATAAACACTGTATCGTGTTTAAATTAAAGGCCTACGCGCTTACGGCCTTTTGCTCGGCGTGCCGCTATAATTTTACGGCCACCTTTTGTTTTCATGCGTACTAAAAACCCATGCGTGCGTGCGCGGCGTGTTCTAGACGGTTGATAGGTACGTTTCATTTAAATCTCCGGGTTGCGAATGCTACAAAGCCCTACATTAGACCCGAGATGGGGGGGGGTTGTCAATCACAATTTACATAAATAAATTTGTGTTTGCCTGTGGATAAGTCGATGTAAACAGGTTAGAATCTAACGCTAATACAAATAACAATTATAGGCTTTGTTTATTAAAATAACGCTTTCCTTAATTAATCTTTAAAACTGGGGTATGTTGGTAAAACCGATGGAAAAATTTTGGCCCGCCTGCCTTAGTCGCTTTGAGCAAGAACTTTCAGCGCAACAATTCAAAACTTGGATTAAACCCCTTAAAACGGAAATAACTGACAATAGTGTCCGCGTTGTTGCGCCCAATAAATTTGTACAGCAGTGGGTTAAAGAGCGGTTTTTAAACAAAATAGAAGGAATTGCTGAAGAGTTATTTTCACACGATATTCAAATCGAAATCACCACCAGCAACAAAAAGAGCACGCCACCCAGTAAGGCACGAACGAACAAAACACCTTTAGCACCAAGTGGTAGCAAAGGTATAAACGCAGCTTCGTTAGAACAAAAGAATAAAAAAAATCTTAATGCAAAACGAGCAACAAACAAACAAAATGAAGTTCCTTCTGGTTTAAATCCAAGTTTTAATTTCGATAATTATGTAACAGGACGAGCAAATCAATTAGCACGTGCCGCTGCTATACAGGTTGCAGACAACGCTGGCCATGCTTACAACCCGCTATTTATCTATGGTGGTGTCGGTTTAGGTAAAACACATTTACTGCAAGCCATTGGCAACCACCTTAAACAACAAAATCCAGATGCAAAAATACGTTACTTACACGCAGAGCGTTATGTATCGGATGTTGTTAAGGCTTATGAAAATAAA
>NVTX01000084.1 GCA_002401735.1 Methylophilaceae bacterium
AAGAGACTTCCTTAAATATTTAGGTTTTGGAGTAGCAGCGGCATCTTTAGCAGCTTGTGAAACACCAGTAACAAAAGCAATTCCTTATTTAAATAAACCAGAAGAAATTACTCCTGGATTGGCAAATTACTATGCATCTACTTATTATGATGGTAATGATTACGCACCTATTTTAGTSMAKWYRMGRGMKRSKCGNTMMKATTNRCRYTACNNGMMATTCAGAATCATCATTAACATTAAGTACACCTTGAGAGCCACTCACACGCAAAGCAGATGCGACTAGCTGTAGTAGTTCTTGACTGTCGAATGGTTTCGTTAAAAAACTATATGCGCCATGCTGGGTCGCATGCACAGCATCTGGGATAGACCCATGTGCCGTTAATATAATCATCGGTAAAGTAGGGTGCAGTTTATGCACAGCGTTGAGTAAAGCCATGCCGTCCATTGCAGGCATACGTAAGTCACTCACAATTAAGTCAGGGCGCTTTAAAGAGATGACAGCCATTGCTTGCTCACCATCGCTAGCTGCGACAGTGTTGTAACCCGCTGCATCAAGCCGCATGCTGATTAATTTAAGGATGTCTTGGTCGTCATCAACAATGAGAATGGTTGGTTTTTGCATGRTTTAGTAACTACTATTCGTCTGAACATTACGTTCTGTCATTGTTTTTTCAATGTTTTTTAAGTCATTGAGCTTTTGTACTAAGGCTTTATTTTTTCGTTTTAAAATATCAATGTTTTTCGCTTCATCACGTTTTTTTATTTGTTGTTTATTATGATCAAGCGCCAACGTCAAYAGCARCTTAACTAAGCTTGTGTCCGATTCGCTGAGCGCATTRCTATTTAATAACTGTTGCAATACTTGCTGTGCTGCGACTGTGTCTCGCATCTTACTATTGGGCAGTGAGAGGATGGCACCTTGTTGAATCTGGAGTTTGATATCACTCTCATTTTCGTGCTTAGCTAATTCTTTTGTGATTCCCAAAGCAATATTTTTTTGCGTTTCTGGTGCTAATTCAGGATAGATAGCAATAAAATCAAGCAACTCTACCGTGCGCGCATGTGCAATAGGGGAGAATTTAATGCCGCCACCACTAGTTGTTTTCCCCGCTGAAGCTGTGGACACACAGGCAGACAGCAAGCTGATACTGGCTACCAATATTAATATTTTTCTAATCCGCATTAAATCTCCGTGGTGTTGGCGTTGTTTTTAGGTAAGCGTACGCTAAAGTGCGCACCTTGTTTCGAGGGTAAAAGGTTGATCTTGCCATCAAGTGTTTGAACGATGTCTTTAACAATGGTTAAGCCTAAGCCACTACCATTGATAAGCCCATTATGAGCAGTGTTGCCCCTGTAAAATGGGTCAAATACTTTTTCAAAATCTTCTTTTGCTAAACCAGGCCCATTATCTTGTACTTCAATAATAAACCAATCTGAATCAGTATTTGTTGTGATATTAATTCGACCTGATTCTGGGGTATAGTTCACTGCATTTGAGATTAAGTTGTCTAGAATGATAGAAAGTTTTTCCTCATTGGAGGATAAATTTTCATCCACATTTGAATCGACATCTACTACAAGTTTTTTATTGCTAATGCTGAGCGCATGGGCATTCAATACTTTATTAATGACTGCGGCTAAATCCAATGACTGCAATGTAGATTGGGACTGGCTAGATTCAATTTTAGTGTAGTTTAAAAGGTTCTCTATCATYTTTTGYAAGCGGATGCTGTTGTCTCGCATAATTTGGATGATTTCGGTTTGYTGTGCAGATAATGCGCCACCAATGCCATCACGTAGCAGTTCAGTTGCTTCTCTAATYGCGGTGAGTGGCGTTTTTAATTCGTGTGAGACATGCCGTAAAAATTGCTGCTTTTGTGCATTCACATCTTTAAGCTCTGTTCTTAACCAATCTAGCCGCCTGCCCAATATGCGTAAATCACCTGGGCCATCAATTGAAATAGGGGTTTCATAATGACCTTCACCCAAATTGCGAATGGCGCTATCCATACGACGAATAGGCCGTGCAAGTAAGAAAGCAATAATCCCTGCGACAAGTAATGCTAAAGGAATTAACACTAAGCTCTGTAAGAATAAGTTTCTTTGTGTTTTTTTTGCTTTTGTTGTGAGTTGAGATGATGCCATATCAATCGCATCATTATTTTCCTGAATAATTTGATCTATTTGTTGTGTCTGCTGGTTAAATGCATCAAGAAAGGATAAATCATCCGTATAGTTTTTTTTTGTGGTCACAATGGATTCATGCAATAAACCAGTGCTTTCTTGGAGTGCGGTTAATTTYTCCTTTAAAGATTGGTTATTTAAGTGACTGAATAAATTAACGGTTGTGCGGTCAAATTCAGTATGTGCTTGCTGGTAACTCTTGAATAATATGGCATCTTTTAATACGAAATACTGACGTGCGCTTCGCTCCATTAGGCTGGACTTTTCTTGTAGGGCACGGCTAAGCCTTGTGGTTTCTACYGCCTGAGAAATGGTTGCCTCACTTTGTTTTGCTAAATCACCAAAGGCGATATTTGCATTTGTAAAAGCCCATAATARTGGGAAAATCGCAAATGCGAAGCCAATTAACAGCAGTGTTAGAAATGAGTTTGGATAACGAATAAGCATAARTGAGTCTAATTTAATTCGAGCAAACATCCAGTATAATGCGTGGATGAGTCAACTTTCTATTATCGTCGCAGTCGCAAACAATAACGTTATTGGTCAAAACAATACAATGCCTTGGCATTTACCTGAAGATTTAAAACGCTTTAAATCAYTGACCATGGGGCATCATATTATCATGGGGCGTAAAACCTATGAATCTTTAGGTCGGCTTTTACCTGGCCGAACAACGGTGATTGTGACACGCAACAAGCACTATCATGTGGAAGGCGCCATCATTGTGCATAGTTTAGAACAGGCAATAGAAGCATGCCAAGATGATGATGAAGTGTTTTTAATTGGTGGTGCGGAGCTATATCAAATTGGGTTGAAACACGCAAGTAAACTATATGTGACAGAAGTGCATGCTGAAGTGGATGGCGATACATTTTTACCAGTATTTGACTTGGTGCGCTGGCAAGAAACGTCGCGAGAACGTCATGAAGCTGATAATGGCTTAGCTTTTAGTTATGTCAGCTACGAGACGACCCCTAAGCTGAAAACCATCAGTCGATAATCTTTAAACCCCTAATCTAGGGGTTGCTGGAGACTCGAATAATGTCAGATTTTTTTCCGATCAGTAAATCTTGGCGGAATGGGTGGAATGATTTTCGATATAATCTATATATCTTTCTGACGTAATTTCGTGTTTCAGGATAAGGTGGAATCCCTTTATAGCGGTCGACTGCATTTTCACCCGCATTGTAAGCAGCTGCAACCAATCGAACATCGCCTTCATAATAAGCTAACAACCATTGTAAATAAGCTAGACCACCTTTGATATTATCTTCTGGGTCATAAGGATTCTTCACGTTGAATCGTTTGGATGTGGCTGGAATAAGCTGCATTAAGCCTTGTGCATTTTTAGGTGACCTAGCCCTGGGATTGAAGTTTGATTCAATTTTGATGAAGGCCATTGCTAAATCTGTTTCGATGTCATACCTAGGGGCAAGAATGCTGACGATTTCATAAATAGGGCCTTTGACATAAAAAGGTTCTCTGTCGGTGCTTGGTTGGGCTAGTTCAAGGCTAGTTGTTAGTTTGTCTGGCAACATGCACTGCGGTATTGCCGCCAACTTGGCATTGCCTTTAATGTCAGCTAACCATTTTTTAGCAGTAAGATGTCCTTGTTCTGCAGCCTTATTAAAAAAGAGCATGGCAACGTTTTCGTCTTTGGTAAAACCTCGACCATTAGCGTACATCCAGCCTAAGGCAAATTGTGCATTAGCATCATTTTCATCACGTGCTTTTTGGCAATAAAGCGCAGCGGCATCTTGGTAGCTATTAACACCATCAGTACCTTTACCCCTGAAGGCTAGTTTAACTAGTTGGGCATAAGGATTTTTTTYGTCTTTTTCAGTTGCAACTGAGGACTGATTATCGTGAGTTGCAGTAACTAGATTCGTTTCTGCAAAAACGGGCAAGCTTAGGGATGCTGCGAAAATAGCCGCACATAATATTAAATGATAAGCCTCGTGTTTTTGTCGCAAACCAAACCTCGCTGTTGAATAGTGAAAACCAACAGTAAATACTACCTTTTAAAGTGTAATTTCTATATAGCCCGTTTGGATAGAGGTGTTAAAACTTAGTCACGCACACAATCRACGTAATAAATTGATTTCCCATCGACGATTTTTTTGACTAAGCCATGAACATCAGTCTCAAAACCWGGGAAGCGYTCATTAAAATCGCGTGCAAATTTTAAGTAATTAATAATGATCTTGTTGAATTTCTCACCAGGGATGAGTAGGGGGATGCCTGGCGGGTATGGGGTGAGTAAGACKGCGGTCGTGCGACCTTSGAGGTCATCAATCGATACYCGGTCAATRGTTTTATGTGCAACCTTCGCAAAAGCATCTGCCGGCCTCATGGCTGGCACCATGTCTGATAAGTACATGTTTGTCGTGAGRCGAGCAACATCACCYTCTCTATAAACATCATGTATTTGSGTACATAAGTCGCGTAAACCTAGGCGTTCATAGCAAGCATGTTTTTGTGCAAACGCTGGTAGCACTTTCCAAAGYGGCTGRTTYTTGTCATAGTCGTCTTTAAATTGCTGTAAAGCGGCAACCATTGTRTTCCAGCGGCCTTTAGTAATGCCGATAGTAAACATAATGAAGAATGAATATAAGCCTGTTTTCTCAACAATCACGCCGTGTTCAGCRAGGTATTTAGTGACAATGGCCGCAGGAATRCCCARTTGATCTGAAAAGTTGCCTTTAATATCTAGCCCCGGCGTAATGATGGTCGCTTTAATKGGGTCTAGCATATTAAAGCCTTCGGCTAGGTCGCCGAAGTCATGCCAGTCTTCGTTGGCTTTAAGCATCCAAGCTTCACGCTCTTCGATACCTTCTTCRCTTAAGTCATCKGGYCCCCATACTTTAAACCACCAATYATCTCCCCACTCTTCATCCACTTTWCGCATCGCTCGGCGGAARTCYAARGCTTCCATGATGGATTCTTCTACCAGTACATTRCCTTCWGGTGCTTCCATCATCGCTGCKGCKACATCAATGCTTGCRACAATTGAGTACTGYGGRCTGGTTGAGGTATGCATTAAGTAGGCTTCATTAAATACATCGCGATCCAGCTTATTGTTMACCGCGTCTTCTACTAGTATTTGAGAGGCTTGGCTTAGYCCAGCAAGCAGCTTGTGTGTTGATTGYGTAGARAAAACCATCGAYTCTTTACARCGTGGGCGATCTKCACCAATGGCATGATAATCCCCGTAAAAATCATGGAAAGTRGCATGGGGTARCCAYGCTTCATCAAAGTGYARSGTRTCGATTTTYCCATCGAGCATTTCTTTGATTTCTTCAACGTTATACAGTACGCCGTCATAAGTTGATTGCGTAATGGTTAGTACACGTGGCTTAGCGTTTTTGTCTTCAATGAAAGGGTTTTCTGCAATTTTTTTCTGTATGTTTTCCCAAGYAAATTCACTTTTYGGRATCGGCCCGATAATYCCAAAATGATTACGYGTTGGCATCAAAAATACAGGGATAGCRCCCGTCATAATAATCGCGT
Organism: Methylophilaceae bacterium; assembly: GCA_002401735.1. Taxonomy (GTDB): domain Bacteria; phylum Pseudomonadota; class Gammaproteobacteria; order Burkholderiales; family Methylophilaceae. Next base: position 5,695 of record NVTX01000084.1, read on the forward strand.
GTAACACAGAYTTATGRCAGTTACGATCGACCACAACAATGTCTCCTGGCGCTACYGTAGAGTTCCAAACAATTTTGTTGGARGTSGARGTWCCRTTGGTGACAAAGTAAAGATGATCACAGTTGTAAATRCGCGCTGCAYTACGTTCAGATGCGGCAATTGGGCCAGTATGGTCTAACAATTGGCCTAACTCATCAACCGCANTACAAACATCTGCACGCAGCATGTTTTCACCAAAAAACTGGTGGAACATTTGGCCGACCGGCGATTTTAGAAAGGCAACGCCGCCAGAGTGGCCAGGACAATGCCATGAATATGAGCCATCAGCTGCGTACTGTGTTAACGCTTTAAAAAATGGTGGCGTTCGGCTATCTAAATACGTTTTTGCTTCACGTAGAATCATACGCGCGATAAATTCAGGTGTGTCTTCATACATGTGGATGAAGCCATGTAGTTCACGCAGGACATCGTTAGKWWKMWGGCGSMKASKAYGYGTTKCWSSMKKTAAGAAAAGMGGAATRTCATCGTTGCGATAACGGATTTCTTTGACAAAAGTACGYAGTGCGTTAATGGCYTCTGGTTTTTCTTCTACGATTTCTTCGTCATCAATAGAGAGAATAAAGGCTGAAGCGCGACTTTGCTGYTGTGCGAAAGACGAGATATCTCCATAGCTAGTGACCCCGATRACTTCAACGCCTTCATYYTCAATGGCTTTGGCAAGTACMCGTATGCCCAAGCCAGAAGAGTTATCTGTGCGAAAGTCTTCATCAATAATAACGACTGGAAAATTAAATTTCATTTGWTTAACCTAAGTTTTTGGCAAGGTTACCCCTGATTGTCCCTGGTATTTTCCGCCACGATCTTTATAACTAGTTTCGCATATATCATCGTCATCGGCTTCATAGAATAGCACCTGAGCGCARCCTTCGTTGGCATAAATYTTAGCAGGTAGYGGTGTTGTATTACTAAACTCTAGGGTCACATAACCTTCCCAYTCCGGCTCAAAAGGGGTGACGTTGACAATAATRCCRCAGCGCGCATAAGTGGATTTYCCCAAGCAAACAGCAAGCACATTACGTGGGATGCGGAAGTACTCTACGGTACGGGCAAGGGCAAATGARTTGGGTGGAATAATGCAGTRGTCGGCATTCACTTCAACAAAAGAGTTAGGRTCRAAATTCTTGGGGTCAACAATGGTACTGTTGATATTGGTRAAYAGTTTAAATTCGKTTGAACAGCGAATATCATAACCGTAGCTTGAGGTGCCATATGACACCAKRCGTTCACCAYTTGCCGACATTTTCACTTGATTYGGCTCAAATGGCTCTATCATGCCATGTTGTTCTGCCATGCGGCGTATCCATTTATCAGATTTAATACTCATTGATGTGTCCAGTAATTKAGATGAAAAAGCGGAGCTTTMACTCCGCTTAATATGTCATGAAATAATAACAATAATTCCACTTATTTTTAAATGTTTTTAACTTGTTTTAATGCTTRTCGCCACCTAGTTCAATACTGTAGCGCCAGAATTGATCTTCAGATTCAAAAATCACTTTTGAAGCTTCAGGGTCGCTGCTACCAGCAGGGTATTGGTGGATAGGCTTTTTATCTTCAGCCCAAGCTTTAACGACAGGGTCAACTAACCGCCATTGYGCTTCKGCTTCRGAGATRTGCAAGAAGTTTGCATTGTCACCYTGCATCAGGTTAAGCAATAACGCTTCATAAGCATCAACCGTATCATCTTCTGCTTGACGGTTGTCAGCATCTAATTCGATAGAACGTGTCTTGATGTCTAACCCAGGCACCTTCGATTGGATTTCCATTTTGATACATTCGCGAGGCTGAATGCCGATGATTAACCAGTTCTGATCTTGGCCACCATTAATTTGTAATGGGGCTTTTTTAAAGCGGATAGCGATACGCGTATCTGCTTCATGCAAGCGCTTAGCTGTGCGTATGTAAAAAGGCACACCTTTCCAACGRGGGTTATCAATAAAGAGTTTTAAGGCCGCGTATGTTTCAACKACGCTGCTWTCATCTTCAAGYTCTTCTAAATAACCAGGWACSSTTTCYCCATTGACTTCACCAGCCGCATATTGCGCACGGAAAGCATGTTTTTCTAACTGATCRACKGGAATAGGGCGAATCTGCTCAAGCACATCAATTTTTGCTTCACGGATACCATCAGGGGTTAAGTCTTTAGGCATTTCCATGGTTGCTAATGCAAGTGTTTGTAATACGTGACTTTGAATCATGTCGCGTAATGCACCAGTGCTGTCATAGAACTCTGTACGGTCACCAACACCGAGTTTTTCAGTGTTTGTGATTTGTACGTGGTCAATATATTCGTTATTCCACAACGGCTCCAAAATCGTATTGGTAAAACGTTGCAATAAGATATTTTGTAGCGCTGATTTACCTAGGTAATGATCAATGCGATATATCTGGTGCTCATCTAAATTCTTAGTTAAAGAGGCTTGTAATGCTTTYGCTGAWGGYAAGTCTGTGCCAAATGGTTTTTCAACCACAACACGRCGCCAGTATTTATCTTCTTGTGTTAAGCCAACTTGCGCCAGYTCTTCTACAATCGGGCCAAAATCGACAGGACGTACGGATAAGAAGTAAGCGAGATTCTGAGGGAATACGCTTTCATCAGAAAGCACGGCTTTCATTTTAGTGAAAGCTTCTTTGTCATCTGGTTCGTTGCCTTGATAAAAGTTACGTCCAATAAAACGCTCAAACACTTTTTGGTCATAGCCATCTTTAAATTTAGCATCAAGCATTTTTTTAATACCTGCTAACCATTCATTATGATCGATGACTCTACGGCCAACACCAAGAATTTTCATGTCAGCAGGTAAGTGGCCGAGTAAGTCTAGTCTAAATAAGCCTGGGTAAAGTTTTACCCGAGCTAAGTTGCCTGTAGCGCCGAATAATACTAGCGTGCAGGGATCAATTTGTGTTGTCATTTCTAACCTTAAGAATTCAAGTTAAAGAGAAAGGCTTAATTTCCCCAATTTTTTGATAATTATTTGAAAATAAGCGCAAACATTGTCAAAGCGAGTTAGGTATAATTATAGCAAATGCATTCTGC
>NVTX01000085.1 GCA_002401735.1 Methylophilaceae bacterium
GGTTTAAAGGGGGTAAAATGGTTGGTAATCGCTTGGCAAGCATCGTTTTTCCTGCGCCTGGCGGCCCAACCATAATTGCATTATGCCCACCTGCTGCGGTAATTTCTAACGCTCTTTTGGCATTTTCTTGGCCTCTAATATCGCGCAAATCGGGTAAATCATCATCCACTTGTTGCACGCTTGCAATAGGCCTTGCCAACACTTGTTCGCCTTTAATATGGTTCATTAAGCTAATTAAATTATGCGGTGCTAAAATTTCAAAATCATCTCCCGCCCATGCGGCTTCTGACCCACAAGCTGCGGGGCAAATAAGGCTTAACCCATGGCTATTGGCAAACATAGCGGTTGGTAAACTACCCCCTACCCTTGCGATTGAGCCATCTAAAGATAATTCGCCAATAGCAATGAAACGGCTAATATAATCTATCGGGATAACATCGGCCGCGGCCAATAGGCCTAATGCAATTGGCAGGTCATATCGGCCACTTTCTTTTGGTAAGTCTGCAGGGGCAAGGTTGACGGTGATTCGCCTTGCGGGAAATTCGAATTGCGATGTTTGAATGGCCGCGCGCACACGATCTTTGCTTTCTTTTACTTCGGCTTCTGGCAAGCCTACAATTGTGAAGGAAGGAAGCCCGTTCGCTAGGTGTACTTCGACGACGACTTCAGGAGCATCCATACCACTTAAGGCACGGCTATACAGAACAGCCAAGTTCATTGTTATTCTTTCATTATTATTTATCTTTTAACGATGATTCTAACTCAGCTAGCCTTTCTTCACATAACGTTAATTTTTCACGTGTATTGCGTAACACTTCCGTTTGCACATCAAATTCTTCGCGAGAAACAAGCTCCATTTTGGTGAATGCGCCCTGAATTAGTGCATGAATGTTTTTTTCCGCATCACCTAATGGTGAGCTTGCCATTACCTCTTTGATTTTAATAGATAAATCATTGATTACTTGCATGTTTAACATATTGGCTTCCAGTCTGTTTTAGTGCATTTTAACAGTTTTTTAGTGCATTTATCAATTCACTAGCTTGCTATATTTTTTCTATCCAATTGTTTATTATGGTTTTTTTAATTGGCACACCGCTTGCTTGGTTAGCCTCTGTACTATTAAATATTTTGCAATAAATTTTATAAATAAAGATTAAGGGGAATTTGATGCGTAAATCACTATTATCCATTGCTGTGTTAGGTGCTTTAGCAATACCAACGATGTCTCAAGCTGAGGAGGCAACATCACCACATAGCGTTTCTTATAACGTTGGCCTATACAGCGAATACATGTTCCGTGGATTAGCTCAAACTGGGGAAGAGTTAGCACTGCAAGGTGGCGTAGATTATGGTCATGAAAGTGGTTTCTACATTGGTGCTTGGGCTTCAAACATCAGTTGGTTAGAAGATGACGGCCTATATGAGAGTTCCAGTCTTGAGCTAGATATATATGGTGGTTTTGCCAGTGAGTTTGGTGATTCTGGTATTGGCTACGATGTAGGTTTATTGCAATACATTTATCCAGGTGACAGAGTTAGTGGGTCTGGAACAAATGACGCAGAGACAACTGAGCTTTATGCAGCATTAAGCTACGGCTGGGTTTCTGGGAAAATTTCATATGGCTTAACTGATATCTTTGGTTTTAAAGATTCAGACGGAAGTGTTTATTATGAATTAGGTGCGGACATTCCTTTTGGAGAATCTGGTATCACTGGAAGTGTACATGTTGGACGTCAAACATTTGCAGGCTCAGCTAATGACTCACTAGACTATACAGACTGGAAAATTGGTCTTGCTAAAGCTTGGGACAATGGTATTGAATTAGGTGCTTTTTACTCTGATACAAATACAAGTAAAGGTGATAGCTCTGCTGCTGGCTACGTAGATGGCTCTGGCACTTACTTAGGCGATGGTGCATTTGTTGCTTACGTATCGAAATCATTCTAAAAAATAACCGTTTTGGTGAAATGGCCTCTTTGCCATTTCACGCTTAACAAATTTTCACAGTAAGGGGAGGGTAATAATGAAATTTATATCCGCAATAATCAAGCCTTTCAAGCTTGATGAAGTCCGTGAAGCATTGTCCGCTATTGGCGTTCAAGGCATCACAGTTACTGAAGTAAAAGGATTCGGTCGCCAAAAAGGTCATACAGAACTTTACCGCGGTGCAGAATATGTTGTTGATTTCTTGCCTAAAGTTAAAATTGAAATCGCGATTGCCGATGATATTTTAGATCAAGTAGTCGATGCAATTGAAAAAGCGGCTGCTACCGGCAAAATCGGTGACGGCAAAGTTTTTGTCTTTAACTTAGAGCAAGTTTACCGTATTCGTACTGGTGAAACTGGCGCTGAAGCGCTATAAAGGGGGGTAATCAAATGAAGAAATTATTATCAATGTTATCACTCGTTGCCTTTATGGGTGCGGGTGCAATGGCAACAAGTAGCTTTAGCTATGCTGATGAAATGACTGACGCTGCTGAAGCAACAATGGAAGTGGCTACTGAAGTCGCAATGGAAGAGGTAGCACCAGTTGAGGCTGCTGTCGAAGCAGCTCCAGTAGCAGTGGAAGAGGAAGCAACACTTAGCGCAGGTGATACAGGCTTTATGATTATCGCTACCGTGTTAGTGATTCTGATGACGATACCTGGCTTAGCATTGTTCTATGGTGGCCTTGTGCGCGCTAAGAATATGCTGTCTGTCTTAATGCAAGTCTTTGTCGTATTTGCCATGGTTTCGGTCATATGGGCAGCTTATGGCTACAGTTTGGCATTTACAGAAGGCAATGCGTTCTTTGGTGATTTTAGCAAAGCATTTTTAGCTGGGATTACGGCAGATTCACTTTCAGGAACCATACCTGAATATGTGTTTGTTACATTCCAACTAACATTTGCCGCGATTACACCAGCCTTGATTGTTGGTGCTTTTGCAGAACGTATTAAATTCTCAGCGGTATTGTTATTCACAGCACTATGGGTAACACTGGTTTATATCCCAGTTGCACACATGGTTTGGGGTGGTGGCTTCTTAAGCACGATCGGTGATGGCGCAAAAGACTTTGCTGGTGGTACTGTTGTCCACATTAATGCAGGTGTTGCAGCTCTCGTTGCTGCGCTCATGCTTGGCAAACGTATTGGTTACGGTAAGGAAGCCATGCCTCCTCACAACTTAGTGATGACAATGGTTGGTGCAGCATTACTATGGGTTGGTTGGTTCGGCTTTAACGTAGGTAGTGAATTAGCTGCTGACGGTGTTGCTGGCTTGGTATTAATCAATACGCAATTAGCAACAGCTGCTGCTGTAATGGGCTGGGTGTTTGCTGAATGGTTGCTCAAAGGTAAACCTAGTATGTTAGGTGCTGCTTCTGGTGCTGTTGCAGGCTTGGTTGCGGTTACACCTGCTTGTGGTTTCATCGGCCCTATGGGCGCTATCATCTTAGGCTTCTTAGCTAGCTTTATTGCACTATGGGGTGTTACTGCCCTGAAATCTAGCCTTGGCTACGATGACAGCTTAGATGTATTTGGTGTTCACGGCTTAGCTGGTATCTTCGGCGCGATGGCAACGGGTGTGTTAATGGCCCCTGGCTTTGGTGGCGTTGGCTACGGTGAAGGTGTATCAATGATGGACCAAGTAACAACGCAAGCAATTGCAGTTGCTGTAACCATCGTATGGTCAGGTGTTCTCAGCTTCGCTATATTCAAAGTTGTTGACGTATTGGTTGGTTTACGTGTTTCTGAAGATTCAGAGCGTGAAGGCCTTGATACGACTGAACATGGTGAACGTGCATACAACTTGTAATGACAACTTGTTATTAAGTAAGCACTAAAAACGGCTCGCTTTGCGGGCCGTTTTTTTATGTCCGCTTTCTATTCTTTATTTTAATTGTTGACAAACATAACTAAATAACTAATTATATAGTTATGAATGAAATTGACAACATACCCAATGAGTGGAAAAACATATCAGGCTTATTTGTCGCGATTGGTGATGAGCAACGGCAGAGAATTCTGTTAAGCTTTGAAAAGAATGAACAATTAAACATTTCACAAATTGTTGCTAGTTCTAAATTAAGCCGCACAGCAGTCACGCACCATCTAAAACTTTTACGTCAATGCAATGCACTACAAAGCGAGAAGGTTGGTAAAGAAGTGTTTTTTCGAGTCAATAAGCAACATATGCTCGAGTCGATAGAGAACGTATTACATTATATAAAAGAAGAAATATAAAATATATAGGGGATGGCAAATGATTGCGAATATTTTACGCTTTATATGCAAAATCATATTTAGAGTTAAAGTCAATGGCCTAGAAAACGTACCTAAAGAGGATGGATTACTGATTGTCGCTAATCATGAATCATTTTTGGATGGGCTGTTATTGGGTTTATTTTTGCCGAAAAAAGCAACTTTTGTTGTCCACACTGGCGTATTAAAAAACCGCCTATTTCGACTATTTCTCAGTTTAACGCCACATTTAGGCGTTGATCCAAACAGCCCTTTTGCAATGAAAAAAGTCATTAGGCGTTTAAATGCAGGTGAAAACATCGTCATCTTTCCTGAAGGCAGAATCACACTCACAGGGTCACTAATGAAAGTCTATGACGGTCCTGGTTTTGTTGCTGCCAAAACAGGTGCGCGTATTTTGCCCGTCCGTGTAGAAGGTGCAGCACAATCCTATTTTGGCCGTTTATCTGACAAGCATCCACGCAAGATACTACCAAGAGTAACGCTTACCATCTTGCCATGCACCAGCATTACCATTGAAAACCCAACAAATCGCGCACMACTCACTGCTAAACAACGCCGCAGAATTGCAGGAGAAGGCATGCGTAGCGTGATGCAGAAAATGCTTTTTCAAGCGCAAAAAAGCCGCACTATATTTGAAGCATTTCTCGATACGGTCGACAAATATGGCAACAGTACAAAACTCATTGAAGATATGAACGAGGTTGAAGAGACTTATCAAGACCTGTTGAAAAAAAGTTTAGCCCTAGGCAGAATTGTCAGCAAAGTGAGTCAACCGACTGAGATTGTGGGGGTATTGATGCCAAATGTAACCAATACGCTTGCATTAATACTTGGCATGACAGCATTCAACCGCATTCCTGCATTATTAAACTACACTTCTGGAACAGCCGGCATGCAAAATGCCTGTATTGCCGCTAACATTACAACAGTTATTAGTTCGCGCAAGTTTTTAGAAGCGGCGAAGCTAGAAGAAGTGGTCAGTCAGTTTAAAAATCTTAACGTCCTATATTTGGAAGATTTACGTGGAGATTTTGGTGTGTTGGATCGCGCATGGTTAATGGGCTATGCGTTACATTATCCACGCGCAGCCATGGAATTGACCCGCCCAGAAGACCCTGCCGTGGTCTTATTTACCTCTGGCTCGGAAGGCAAGCCAAAGGGAGTCGTACATTCCCATAAAAGCATCTTGGCGAATGTTTCTCAAATCATGGCAGTGTATGACTTAACCCCTAATGATAAATTCATGATGGTACTGCCGATATTCCATGCCTTCGGCTTTACTGGTTCACTCCTTGCAYTGTTAAATGGGATAAAAATMTTAGTCTTTCMTTCCCCWCTTCAATWYAAAATCATCCCAGAAGTKATTTATGACCGTGGYTGTACTGTCTTATTTGCGACTAGCACTTTCCTTAGTAATTATGCAAAATTCGCGCACCCWTACGACTTTTATAAACTAAGGCTTGTGCTGGCCGGRGCAGAGAAATTGAATGACGAAGTCCGTAAAACGTATTCAGAGAAGTTTGGCATMCGCATTTTAGAAGCTTATGGCACAACAGAGTGCGCACCCGGCATCTGCGTCAACTCCTTTATGGCCAATGCAAATGGGAGTGTAGGTCAGTTCTTACCAGGAATAGAACACAAACTAGAAGCCGTGCCAGGCATTGACAAAGGTGGTCTATTACACGTTAAAGGCGAAAATGTAATGCTAGGTTATAACTTCTTTGATAAYCCCGGCGTRCTCGTTCCGCCTGAAGATGGCTGGTATAACACGGGAGATATTGTAGAAATAGACAAACAACATTTTGTCCGTATTGTCGGTCGGGTGAAGCGTTTTGCAAAAATTGCAGGCGAAATGGTTTCACTAGAAGTTGTTGAAAAAATTGCAAACACTGCGGCGCCCGAACACCAACATGCAGCTAGCACGCAAGAAGATCCGAAACGAGGGGAAAATATTATTTTATTTACCACGGATGCCACATTAAAGCGTGAGGATCTAAAAGTCGTTGCAAAAAATATCGGCAACCCAGATATTGCTATTGCAAGAAAAATTGTCGTGGTTGAAGAAATTCCACTCTTAGGGACAGGTAAAACCGATTATGTCACGCTAAAACAAATGGCAGAATCCGTATAATGCATCGCAGAAAATTTTTATCAAGCCTTGGCGCACTGGGCTTGGGTGGCATGGCGTACGCAAGCTACAAATTTTGGCCAGATGCGGGATTTAGCAATCCTTGCCTTGCTGGTATGCCTGATAATTTACAAAACTATCCGCTCATGCAGCAGATCTGGAATGGCATTGATCCTGCCCAAGTTTGGGATAGCCACGTTCATATTGTCGGCACGGGAGATAGTGGCAGCGGYATATGGTTCAACCCAAACATGGATAGCTGGTTGCACCCTGTTTTAAAGATTCAAAAACAATTTTATGAAAATGGCGCMTGTGCTGATGCTGCCAATATTGATGTCAGTAGCATCACACGCATGCTCAACTTGGCTAAAGAAATGCCAGCGGGTTACAAAAGCCTACTGTTTGCTTTTGATTGGTTTCACAATGAAAATGGCAAACCAAATAAAGAAAATTCTATCTTTTATATCCCTAATGCATACGCCGCTAAAGTAGCAAGTGAGCACTCACAATATTTTGAATGGGTGGCTTCTATCCATCCCTATCGTGATGATGCTGTCGACGCATTGGAGCAAGCCAAAGCACAGGGTGCACGTGCCATTAAATGGTTGCCTCCTGGTATGGGTATCGACCCTGCATCACCTAAATGTGATGCTTTTTATAAAAAAGCTGTGGATTTAAACCTACCGATTATTACGCATACTGGGCGAGAAAGCGCAATTCAAGGTGGCAACCAAAATCACGGCAACCCATTACGGCTAAGACGTGCATTAGATCAAGGTGTACGCGTGATTCTTGCGCATTGTGCAAGTGATGGTGATGATGAAGATTTAGACCACGGCAATAAGCGCATCAAGAGCTTAGATCTGTTTGCAAGGTTAATGGATACCCCAGACTACCGTACATTAGCTTATGGAGAGATTTCCGCCATTACGTTAATGAATCATGCATGGACAATAAAAACGATATTAGCTCGCACAGATTGGCATGATCGTTTAGTTAATGGTACGGATTACCCTTTACCAGCGATTATGCCGCTAATCAACACGAGACAACTATGCAATCTAGGGTTGCTAGATAGTGAGCACTTACCTTTTCTACAAACATTGAAACAATACAATCCGCTTATGTTTGATTTTGCAGTCAAAAGACTTATTCGGTTTAATGGTATCTCTTTCGATAAAAAAATATTTGAAACACGCCGCATCTTCGATGATGTGCATTAAAAACAAAATAGCTTACAGGGACTAATGATGGAAATTTTATTGGGAATACTATTTGGTGTAGCCATATTAATAGGGAGTCTAGCGGGATTTTTTTCCTTATTCACCAAGGGTGACAAAGAGGCACGGTTAAACAAATTAGAAAGAGACCTCACTAAAATAAGTGATCGCCTTACTCAACTCGAAACAAACAAACCTACTGCAGCTGAAACCAAACCAAACGCAGCGAAGCAGGAAACAGCTGACGTAGCCACGATCACAACGCATGGTGCGGAGCCTGAACCTGAAGCAGTTGAGAAACCTAACGTAGTAACAGAGGAAATCTTAACAGCTACCAGCCACATTGAAGAAACCGTTACGCAAGCACCACAAAACAATCAAGATAGCGCACCGATCGTTTCCAAACCTAACCTAATAGAAAAAGCATTTAGCTATGCAAAAAATTGGCTCTTTGGTGGTAACACACTAGTCCGTTCCGGTATTGTCTTATTATTTATCGGCGTTAGCTTTCTGATTAAATACGTTGCCGAAAACTCAAATATGCCGATTGAGCTACGTTTAGCGGGTATTGCCATATTAGGCGTTGGGCTTCTAGTAGTTGGCTGGCGTTTACGAGGAAAACGTAAGGAATATTCTTGGGCGTTACAAGGTGGGGGTATCGGCGTACTTTACCTCACTATATTTGCAGCGATGAAGTTATATCATCTCATCCCGCCTAGTGCTGCATTCGCCCTACTCATCCTTATTGCCTTCCTATCCGCTGGTATCGCGGTATTACAATCCGCACTGCCTTTAGCGATTTTAGGTTTTGCTGGCGGCTTTCTAGCACCCATTTTCACCGCTACTGGTAGTGGCAGCCATGTTGGTCTATTTAGTTATTATCTAGTATTGAATCTTGCCATTGCCTTTATTGCTTATCATAAAAGTTGGCGTTCGCTGAATGTATTAGGGTTTGCTTTCACCTTTATCATTGGCACCATTTGGGGTGCCCAAAGCTATAGCCCTGAACATTTTGCGACAACCGAACCATTTCTCATCATCCATTTCTTATTATTCACGCTTATTGCCGTGTTATATGCACGGAAACAAGCAACAAAAGCCAGTGACTAT
>NVTX01000086.1 GCA_002401735.1 Methylophilaceae bacterium
TCCCCTAGCGTTTTAGACGCACTTAGCAGTGTAGATTTGTTTGTAATGGAAACGATCCCTAATACAAACGCAGCTAATTTCTCCATGCCGAAAGCATCGTTAAAAACGATGCTCACAGAAGACGAACTGGACCAAGTTCGGGCATTAACTGATTTCCATGTCATGCATTTAGATCACGTGTTGAGGATGAAGCCTTGGTTGTTAGCCGTTGTGTTTAGCCAATCAAAGCCACAAACTCCGTTTGCCCAAGATAATTTATTAATGCGAAGTGCAGAAGATTATCGCAAGCCAGTCCAAGGCTTGGAGACGAGCCAAGAACATTTTGGGGTGATTGATGGCTTTGGTTTAGATGAGCAGTTACTTATGTTACGTGCTGCTTTAAACCTGACTCAAACTGAGAAAGAACAAGGTTTTGAGCAATTGATGGCACTTTATTTAACAGAAGATAGCGATAAAATATTAGCGTTAGATGCCAAAATAACRGGTGCAAACCTGCCTAAGGCATTATGGCAAAAAATACGGATTAAATTGTTAGATGAACGCAATATTCTGATGACCAAACGTGCGATTTTATTTGCACAAAATCAATCTGTATTTATAGCAGTAGGGGCTGCACATCTAGCGAGGGATGGTGGCTTTATTAACAGGTTTAAAAAAGCTGGTTATACATTCACCCGTATTCAGAAATAAACCAATCGATATTTACTTAGACTTTCTCTTAATGACATGCTGCCCAGCTTCATAGTTCGGAATATCAGGATTCTGGTTTACGTAAATTAATTCATCCGTTGCAAAGCCTAAGCTTCTTGCTTGGCTAACAATGTGTTGTTTGATGGGGTAGGTGAGCTCTGGGGTGCGTGACAGTAKCCATAGCGCYTYTTTRTTKYCCCCGCTGACCATCATGTAGTTGTAATACACTTTATCTAGCGMAATGATGTTGTATGCGTTGTTAGAAAAGTTAGGGAAAGAGATTTTTAGTTTTCMGAGATAGCTTGTATCTTCGTGAGCTGTTTCGACAAAATGTGCTTTKCCTTTGRTGGTGTCCCACCTTTCATCCTGTCKGTTGTAACCTTTGTTGATGACRCTCAGGCTGCCATCTTCTTGWAACTCGTAATGCGTAGTGACATTATCTAAACCACGCTCATAGCTGTGATCTAACCGCGCAATTTCATACCAAGTGCCTAAAAATTGGCTGGCATCTACGTTGTCAATAATATGATTGTTTTCTGCGAAGTCACTATTTTCTGGTGTATTTGCACAGCAGCTAGCAAGGCATGAAAACAATATCAGTAACAGGANTTTTTTTCATTCTTGCTATTCTAACTTTTTTGTCGTTTAACGCATGTTATTTTGATGCATGTTGWGCTAAAAACTTATCTAGCTGTGCTGCGAATGCTTTTCTGTCTGCAGCGTTAAATGCGCTTGGTCCTGAGGTTTCAACACCACTAGCACGTAGTTCTTCCATAAAATTACGCATGGTTAAACGTTCTTGTATGTTTTCTTTGGAGTAAAACTCGCCACGAGGATTTAATGCATGCCCATTATTCTCGATGATTTCAGAGGCTAGCGGAATATCTGCCGTAATCACTAAGTCGCCAGCTTCTAATTCTTGCACGATTCTATTGTCGGCAACATCAAAGCCAGCTTCGACTTGTATGGCGTGTAGGTAAGGAGAAGGTGGTGTGCGGAGTAACTTGTTGGCGACTAATGTCGTTGTTACCTGTGCACGTTCTGCTGCGCGGTATAAAATTTCTTTTATCACCACAGGACAAGCATCAGCATCCACCCATATTTTCAATGCTTATTAGCCTCTGTTCCCATTGGCATTACCTCGGCTACTATTACCTCTGTTGCCACCGCCATTACTTCTACCACCACYACCTCGATTACCGCCGTTATTATTTCTAGCTCTATTGCCACCATTATTGCCGCCACCATGACGGCGGCCAGTGTTTAGATCTGCAGCATAGATTGGTGGTTGTGCCTGTGCTTGATGTCTTGCAGCTTCAGACAAGTTTTCGTTTGATTGGCTATTCTGTTTGTTATTTGGCTTTCTGTTGCCGTTCGCTGATTGAGAAGGCCTGTTATTTTGGCCAAACGTGCGTTGTTGACCTTGTCCCTGTGGCTGTCCTTGCGTATTGCCTTGCCCTTGYGGGCGGCGTTTCTTTTGGCCTTGTTTCTTTTTCTGGTTTTGTNSCGCMRYKRKSWWGSTKACCAMKRWAYRWSCKYSRTGGTTCTGGTTCTATCACTGCCGGTGCTTCAAAACCTTCAATTTTCACCTTAGGGATTTCACGTTTAATTAGCTTCTCAATGTCTTTAAGGTACTTAAGCTCATCGCGGTCTACTAGCGAAACAGCGGCGCCAGACGCCCCAGCACGGCCAGTACGGCCAATACGATGCACATAGTCTTCTGGGATATTTGGTAATTCAAAATTAACCACTTGCGGTAATTGGTCAATATCTAAACCACGTGCTGCAATATCAGTTGCAACTAATACTCTAGTGGCGCCCGCTTTAAATTCGGCAAGGGCTCTTGTGCGKGCGCCTTGGCTTTTATTGCCGTGAATGGCTAAAGCAGARATGTCATTYTTYACTAGTTTTTCAGTGAGTCGATTCGCACCATGTTTCGTMCGAGTRAAAATCAATACTTGTTGCCAATCATTTTCTTTAATMAGAAAAGCCACTAAATCRCGCTTATGGGCTTGTGGCACCATGTGCACSGTTTGTTCCACCATTTCAGAGGCGGTATTRCGTCTWGCSACTTCTATAAAGCCTGGTTTGTTCAGTAAGCCATCAGCCARTCGTTTAATTTCATCAGAGAATGTTGCTGAAAATAATAGGTTCTGACGATCTTTAGGTAGCCTAGCCAGTATTTTCTTAATGTCGTGAATAAAGCCCATGTCTAACATGCGGTCAGCTTCATCTAACACTAAAACCTCAATGCCAGATAAATCAACTTTCCCTTGGTTTGCTAAATCAAGCAAACGGCCTGGTGTCGCGACAAGAATGTCGATAAAGCGGCTTAATCGATTGATTTGCGGATTGATGCTCACGCCGCCAAATACCACCATCGATTTTAAATCGACATGTTTGCCATAGGTTTGTACCGATTCAGCTATCTGTGYKGSSWWTTSAMNCKKARRRRTGATWMKYRMASAGCGCRRNCNNTTMCCYTKSGCYRRNTWARYAGCASNTTTTTGYKMNNNAATGTGTAATATCGGTAGGGTAAAACCAGCGGTTTTACCTGTACCGGTTTGTGCGCCTGCCAGCAAATCGCCACCGTCTAAGACGAGTGGAATCGCTTTTGCTTGAATCGGTGTTGGTTTTGTATAACCTGCATCGTTAATGGCGCGGAGTAATGGTTCTGCAAGACCTAAATCTTGAAATGTGCCTAAATTATCATTAGGGCTTTTTACTTCTGAAGTCATGTTTTTTTGTTTTCCTACGACGGCCAATTGCACACTAGCAATACCAATCGAGGCAGACGAATAAGAGTCATTGAATAGACTTAAATGTTAAGTCATTTAAATGCCGCTACGCTGATTGGGTTGGCGTAGGGTAGGGGCATTATACAAGGTTAATAGATAATAGCGAATTTTGTTGTTTTGGCTATGGTGTATATGTATTCTAATTTTTATCAGTCGTCATCCATGCAAACAATGAGGTTCGCATCACTTCTTCWGCAGACATTTCAATTGGGCGCACCCAATCACGCGGTACGAACACCGTGTACCCACCAATGTTGTAACCCATTGGTAGAAAAACGGCTACGCGATCATCTTGTGTGAACCCTTTTGGTAAGGCTTTGACATCTTGCTGTGTAATGAGTCCGACCATCTCGAGGTCATGGTTCGGTGATTTTAGGATGACGGCCTGTTGGCCAGAATCTTCTTGCGCGGGRTTGAAGTAATCAGCAAAGTTCTTTAACGATAGGTAAATGCTTTTAACGACAGGAATATTGGCAAAAGGAAACTCCACCATRGACAGCAGTTTGCGTATTAAACGATGAGAAATTAAATAGCCAAGTATGACAATGCTACCCAGCCCAAGCAAAAGCCCCAAGCCWGGGATATACGCATCGCCAACTAASGGMYKTATCCACCAGCTAGAAAACGCTTCTGACCACTCCCAAAAAACAAATAGYAGGTAGATGGTCAGTCCGATGGGTAGCGCTGTAATCAGACCTCGGAAAAAATATTGRTATATTTGCTTCACTGCTTAAAGCCTTAGTMTGGATTATGAATTGGTGTTTTCTGTTGTCGTAAACTCTATTCCGCCTAYATGTTTGGCAACAAAGTTGTATACCCATGCGCCAAAAACCGCAAAAATAAAGCCAAAAATAGCATATAAAAAGGGRATGACAACGGCTGCGGCAATTGAGAAGCCAGTGCCWGGCATTGGGGTGGTGGCAAAGATGGAGGAGACGGCAGCGATAAGGCCAAATATAATGGCAAATGGAGCCGTAATAACGAAGTAAAGCGCAGCAAAAACTTTTGCGGTTTGTACTGGGGAGACGTTTGTAATTTGTTTTTTCAAAACATTATCCTTTTCTTTARAATGTTAAYTGCCGAACCAAAAGCGATCTTAGCGCCTCGCTTGATAGCGTAAGCATCTACTTARTTTTTATTGCTYAAAGCCATCATATCAGCTTCACTTAACCACCGCCATTCACCTGCTTTTAARTCTTCTGGTAGYGTTAGTTTGCCAATTTGAATACGTTTCAAGCCTTCTACACGGTTACTAATAGCAGCCATCATCCGTTTGACTTGGTGGTATTTACCTTCTGCCAATGTCATATGGATAACATTCTCAGATATACGGGTACAGGAGAGTGCTGCGATAGGTGCATCCTCATCGACTAGTTGTACACCACTCAGTATGTGTGCAATCTGCTCATCGTTAATCGGGTGTTTGCAGGTGACTTCGTAAATTTTTGGTACTTTATGCTTAGGGGAACTCATTTTGTGGATGAACTGGCCATCATCAGAAATGAGGATTAAACCGGTGGTGTCTTCATCTAGCCGACCAATACACTGCACGCCTCGTTCAACGAGCGGGTGGGGCAGTAGGCTATAGATGGTTGGGTGGTGCTGGGTTTTGTGCGAGCACTCATAGTTATTGGGTTTGTGCATCATGAGGTAAGACTTTTCTTTATACGCCCATGATTCTCCTTTGATAGTGAGCTGCAAATTATCTAACTCGAAGCTGGCACTAGGGTCATCACACATTTCACCATTCACCGTTATTTCTTCATTCGTAATCATAATGCGACAAAGCTTGCGTGCACCAAACCCTTGGTTATGTAATATGCGCTCTAGGTTATTTTTTTTGGATGATTTTATTTTTTTAGCCATGATAATTACCGATGTAACATTGTGTAGACGAAAGGCAATACGATGGCGCTTAACACGCCATTTAAGCCCATCGCCATGCTGGCAAAAGTGCCAGCTTCTTCATTCACACTAAAAGCACGTGTGATGCCTAATCCGTGTGCGCCTACGCCAATGGCGGTGCCTCTTATCCACCATGGTTGTATATTCAATGCATTTAAAATATACGGCGCTAATATGGCCCCTAGAATGCCAGTGATGACAGTAAACACTGCCGTAAGCGTTGGAGAGACTTGAATGCGTTCGGCAATRCCCATGGCGATAGGGGCSGTGACRGATTTTGCATACATGCTRCCGACAATATTCTCGCCTGCGTTCATGTATTTCGAAATCARTACGGCACTAGCAATRGAYGCGGCGCTACCGGCAGAAAGGGCGATAAAGATGGCGATTACTTTGCCTCTTAGGCTCTTAAAGCCACGGTAAATTGGGACGGCCAGTGCGACCGTAGCAGTGCCCAGTAAAAAGTGGACAAACTGTGCACCTTCAAAATACTTTTCGTACGGCATATCAAAGAGCGTAATCACAACAGACACCAGCAGGATGGAAATGGCAGCAGGGTTGAGAATCGGGTTACGGTTGGATTTCACATAGAGCGTATAACCGATTTGATAAGTTGCTAAAGTCAGTACAAGCGCAAACAATGGGTCACCAGAAAGATAAACCCAAATTTCTGAAATAGGGATGCGGTCATTCATCTTTGGGCGCCTTATTCATAATTGTTTTGGCAAACAGGTTAAGTACAAGCGCTGTGACTGAAATGGCGATAATAACGCTAACAATAAGCGCGGTTGATATGGCAAATGCATGTGCTTTTAAGTCGGGAAGAAACAAGATGACTCCAACAGATGCGGGTACAAATAGTAGTGCTAGGTGCTGACGAAAGCTATCGGCTACCATCGCTAAAGAAGGRTCRACYTCTCCTTTGAAKGTTAAGTAGCTAACTAACAAAATRAGGCCAATGACTGGGCCGGGGATGTTRGGKAATAAGAATTTKGAGAYAAGCTCSCCTAAGCCTTGCCATAGGAATATTTGCACTAAACCATTAATCATAAAAAGTTACTTTCTTTTTGTTGCCTTAATATAACGATATTGTAAGGGTATTACCGTTATATTAACGATAGCAAGTTAGCAGAAGTTGAAATAAATGTTAAAAATACATGTTTCTAATAAGCATCAGTTAAAATATGCGCTAATCAATGTGAAATTTACGCTATGGCCTTTAAACATATTACCTCTCGTGACAATGTTGTATTTAAACAGTTAAAAAAGCTGGCAGAGAATAAGAGAGAACGTACCCGAGAAGGAAAAACGCTGTTAGATGGCGTGCACTTAATCGAGAGTTATTTGCAAACATTTGGCGAGCCTGAGTTGCTGATTATTCCTGAAGGAAAAAGCTCGCTAGAAGCGACAGACCTGATGCAGCATTTGGGTGATGTAAACACAACGATGTTTCCTACGTTGATGTTTGCTGAACTAACACCAGTAACCAGTAGTACAGGCATTTTGGCATTGGTTAATACGCCGAAAGTAGCCATGCCTGAAACCGTTAGCTTTGCGCTCATGCTAGAGGACATTCAAGACCCAGGTAATTTAGGCAGTATGTTAAGAACAGCCATGGGTGCTGGGGTGGATGTGGTTTATCTATCCAAAGGCTGCACCGATGCTTGGTCGCCAAAATGTTTGCGAGGTGGACAGGGCGCGCAGTTTCACATACCACTGATAGAAGGTGTTGATATGATTGAAACATTGGCTGGCTTTGCAGGCAATAGCTATGCGACTACGCTGGCGGGTGATGTGCTTTACGATTATGATTTAACCAAGCCAACGGCCTTTGTTATTGGTAACGAAGGGGCTGGCTTAAGTGTGGATGCAATCAGTGCAGCAACACATCAAGTGCGTATTCCGATAAATGAAAAGTTAGAGTCGCTTAATGCAGCAGCTGCTACGGCAATTTGTTTGTTTGAACGTGCGCGGCAAGTTTTTGTTAAATAATTACTTGTTAATGCGCGCTAATGGATAGCGTTGCTAACGTCAGGTGACTTGTTATCAGTGAATATCGTTGCAGAATCGACAGCGTCAAACGCATAGCGTTTGTTGCAGTAATCACAATGTATTTCAATTTCCTTTTGTTCGGATAATATCGATTCAACTTCATCTTTTCCTAGCATTTCTAGCATGCTAGCAACTCCCTCACGCGTACATTTGCAATGAAAGCGCACCGGTTTTGCTTCAAATAAACGGACGTCTTCTTCATGAAATAAGTTAGTGATGATGCGTTCTGCATTATCTGTTTGCAATTCTTCATTGGTCATGGTGTTAGCTAAGGCCCCAACACGATTCCAAGCATCTGCGTCTTCCGATGCTTGTTCTGGCAGCTTTTGTAACAGTAAGCCTGCGGCATTTGTTCCATCACAACTCAACCATAATTTTGTATCAATTTGTTGTGAGCGCATCATGTAGTTTTCTAACATCACGGCAATACTTTCACCTTCAATAGGAACGATGCCTTGATATGGTTCATTGTTTTTTGTGTCTAAAGTAATAATGCAGTGGCCTTCTTTGATGAGRTKRAGAAAGTCTGCATCATCAGCGATATYKCCATCCCATTTGGCGGTGGCACGTATTTCTAAGTTTGAACTGCATTCAACGACTAATAATTTTAGCTGACCTTTTGTTTGTATTTGCAGCACCATCACACCATCCATTTTCAATGTTGATGTGAGTAGGGCGCTTGCTGCCATRAGYTCTCCTAGCGCTTTTTTAATCGTAAGYGGCAACTGTTGATGTRCTAACGCTTGGTGATAGGTGTCATTTAGRTGSGYTAAGTTRCCGCGGATAGGRGTGTTTTCAAATAAAAACTGATGTAGTAAGTCGTTTTGCATACGRMAAATTATAACATTCGACATGACCTTTTCTGACTTTGGCATGCTCAATCGCAATTACATTGACATCGTGAATGAAAATAATTATCATTCGGCCTTCGCATTTTATGCGAATATAAAAATTAAAGTTAGGAGTGAAGATGAAAATGAAAAAAATAGTATTTTCAGTGTTACTAGGGTTGATGTCTAGCCAAGCAATGGCAGTGTCAATAGAAGATAAAATTGATTTGTTGCAGGAAGAAATTGAGCAATTAAAACTGCGTTCTGATCTCGCCGAGAAAAACCGATCAGGTGGTGTGCAAGGCTTTGTTGATAGAACCACTATCGGCGGCTATGGTGAGTTGCATTA
>NVTX01000087.1 GCA_002401735.1 Methylophilaceae bacterium
ATCGAGGCCCCGATGTTGCCAGAGATAGCCATATCAGAAAGCCCTGCAATCGGGCCTCCATCAGATAAATCATCACGGTCAACACTAGTAATAACGACATAATTGAGCTGCATTTGGGCAATGGTTTTTGCTAAGTTAGCGGGTTCGTTCTCATCAGGTGGAAATGGCTTGCCATGTGCGACATCACAGAATGGGCAACGACGTGTACAGATGTCGCCCAAAATCATAAAGGTTGCTGTGCCACCACTAAAGCACTCGCCAATATTAGGGCAGCTTGCTTCTTCGCAAACTGTATGTAAGTTGTTGTCACGCAAGGCTTTTTTAATTTCTTTGAAACGCTTGCTATTAGGCACTTTCATCCGTATCCATTCAGGCTTCCGCAACATGGGCTGTGGAATTATTTTGATTGGGATACGTGAGGTTTTTGCCGCATCAATTTGTTTGACGCCAGCAATTTTTCTAGGAGGCCTATCTTTTGGCTGTGTGTTAGCGGGTTTAATCATGTTGTTAATCTGTTTTTCAATAGTCCAAGTAAAGCTTCACCCATATGTTGGGGCGTTTCCTTAATATTCCAGTCTTTGGTTTGCGTGACTTCTAATCCAGTATAACCACAAGGGTCTATCGCTTCAAAAGGGCTTAAGTCCATATCAATGTTTAAGCTAAGACCATGATAGCAGCAATTGTTTTTGAGCCTTAATCCGACAGAAGCGATTTTCTTTTCATCGACATAAACGCCAGGTGCATTCTTTTTTGTCGATGCTGATACCTGGTGTTGTGCTAATAATTGAATAATGCTGCGCTCAATAATATCCACGAGGTCTCGCACTTTTAGTTTTCGGCGTTTTAAATTGATGAGTAAATAAATCACGATCTGACCAATGCCATGATAGGTGATTTTGCCGCCCCGATCTACGTTTACTACTGGTATATGATTATTGGGTAGCCGACTATTCTTACGGTTCAAGCCTAGTGTATAGACGCTATCGTGCTCTGTTAACCAAAGCTCATCAGGGGTRTCTGATGASCGRCTGCTGGTRAACRCCTGCATGYCAGCKAGTGTTTTTTKGTAATCTGTACGYCCAAGCTTACGCGTAATAAGCTGCATCACTYGAAATTAAAGCACAWACTTAACCAKMGKGTGGCTRGTGAGTGCACGRTAGATRTTATCTAGYTGCKGTTTAGATTCRACATAACAAGTACAGGTTAAGCTGGTATATTTTCCGCCAGAACTGCTTTTCATTTCAACTTTACTGGCATCAAATGTAGCTTCATGTTGCTGAATGATTTTGATGATTTCCGCACTAAAGTCAGCATGTGCTTTACCCATGACTTTGATGGAGAACTTGCAAGGAAATTCAATTAAGGTTTCTTGCTGTTCAGTTTCGTTAGCATTTGCCATATTGAAAATTACTTGACCAATAGTTTAATACTATCAATGACACGACCAAAGAAGCCGGCTGGGCCGATTGTTTTAGCCGCTACTAATGCTTGCTCGTTGATGACATTGCCATCTAATGAAAAAGCAATCGTGCCAATGACTTGGCCAGCTTCCACTGGCGCTATTAACGGCTGTTTAGACGTCATGGTGGCTTTTACACGCGCATAATCACCTTTGGGTAAGGATAGGTATAAGTCTTTGGCAACTGTTGCGGTAACCGTTTTTGTGAAGCCTTTGTAAACAGGGATGGTAGAAACAGCTTGAGATTCACGGTAGACCAAAGTTGATTCGTAAAATTGGAATCCGTAGTTAAGTAACCGTTGGCTTTCAGATGCGCGCAGGGCTTCATTTTTTGCGCCAAGCACAATCGCAATTAAACGTGTTTCGCCACGCTTAGCCGAAGAAACGAGGCAGTAGCCAGCCGCTTGTGTATGCCCAGTCTTAACGCCATCTACATTCGCATCAAGCCATAGTAATTTGTTGCGATTAAACTGTTTGATTTTATTGTAAGTGTATTCTTTTTGTTTGTATAAACGATCATAATCCAATGGAAAGTCTTGAATAAGCGCGCCGGCCATGGTGGCTAAATCAACGGTTGTTGTATAGTGCTCTTTGTCAGGCAAGCCTGTTGAGTTCATATAATGCGTTGCATTCATGCCCAGTTTTGCTGCTTGATTGTTCATCATGGTGGCAAATTGATCTTCACTACCGCCAATCACTTCCGCCAAAGCAATCGCAGCATCATTGCCAGATTGAATAATTAAGCCGTGGAGTAGTTCGTCTACGGTAACCGCTTTTCTAGGCTCAATAAACATTCTTGAACCTTCCACTTTCCAAGCTTTTTCACTGACTGGAACTGTTTGTTCTAGCGCTAAGTGGCCTTCCTGTATTGCATTGAAAGTGAGGTAGGCTGTCATCATTTTAGTCAATGAAGCAGGCTCTAATTTCTCATCTTTTTTATTTGAGGTAATATCAGCGCCACTATTCACGTCTCTCAATAAGTAGGCATTAACGGCGAGTGATGGCGGTGGCGCAGCGGCTGCCCAGCTAGAAATTGGCAATAATAAAGCAATGAAATATAAAATAATTAGGCGCATAGTGTTCTATTGTTTAGTGGTGATGATGGTGGAAATGTTAAGGCTATTACGAATGTTGTTGGCTGTTTGTTCCGCTTCTTGCCTTGTTGAATAGGGACCAACCATAAGTCGATGTAAGCCGTTATTATACACGCGGTTAATTCTTGAGCTTTGCTCAATGCCTAATGCTTGTATTCTTTTTTGTAACGCGGTGGCATTGGTTTCATCGCCAAAGGCACCTGCTTGAATATAAAGCTGTGGTAGCGCAGCATCTGCAGTAGTAGCGGGTTGTACAGGTGCAGCAGTAGTAGTGGGGGGCGGCGTGCTTGGCTGTGTTTGTGTAAACTGATTCGGGTCAATCGCTTCCACCTCAACCAAACCGCTTCCCTTTTCTATTAGCCTTAATTGGTAAGCCGCCGCATAAGATAGGTCAATTTCTCTATCATGTTTAAAGGGGCCTCTGTCATTGACCCTGACGATGACAGAACGCCCATTATTAACATTAGTCACCTTTACGTAACTAGGGAGCGGGAGAGTCGTATGTGCAGCCGTCATGCTGTACATGTCATACACTTCGCCAATGGCCGTTTTATTCCCATGAAATAATTTTCCGTACCAAGAAGCAATGCCTTGCTTTTTATAATTCAGTGCGGATTTTAGAGGGTAATATTTTTTGCCCAAAGCAATATAAGGTTTGGTGGAGTATTTATATAAGGGCTCACTTTTTGGCACAGCATTCGGGATGTCATCGATATTGCTTGGTGGATTTGCGTGTGGTCCATCTCCAGGGTAATAGCCACCATCTTTTGACGGTGCACTTGGTGGCTGTTTGCTACTGGGCGCAGATGGCGTGCGCTTGATGGTTGGGGTGCTACTGCAAGCAGCCAACATAACACTGCAGATGATGACTAAAAAATATGATTTTTTCATTATTAATTTATCCTGATGCAACTAATTTTTTGTGGGTTTGAATGCTCATCAATATGCCAAATCCGAGTAGTATCGTAACCATTGATGTGCCTCCGTAACTAATGAGTGGTAAGGGAACGCCAACCACGGGTAATATACCGCTAACCATGCCAATGTTAACAAAAGCATAGATAAAAAAGGTTAGCGTAATACTGCCTGCTAGCAATCTTGAGAAGGTGGTTCTCGCTTGCGAAGCAATGGTGATGCCGCGAAAAATAAGCAGACTAAACAGTAGCAATAATAGTAGATTGCCAACAATCCCAAATTCTTCACTAAAAACGGCGAAAATAAAGTCAGTTGTCCGCTCTGGTAGAAAGTCGAGTTGAGATTGTGTGCCATTTAACCAACCCTTGCCAGTCAGCCCCCCTGATCCTTGCGCGATGGTTGATTGAATGATGTGATAACCAGCGCCGAGGGGGTCTTGCGTTGGGTCGATAAGGATRCGAATACGCCGTCTTTGRTAGTCATGTAATAACGACCAAAAGACAGGCATCAGTGCCGCGATGGCAATGCCYCCGCCGAYAATAAAGCGCCAGCTTAAGCCTGCGAGAAAAATAACAAARAAGCCTGATGCTGCGACRAGCAAGGATGTRCCTAAGTCTGGTTGTTTCAGAATAAACAACACAGGAATAATTAATATAACAAAAGCAATCAGAAAGTCAGTGATACGCAGTGTGGACTCGCGTTTTGAAAAAAACCAAGCAAGCATCATTGGCATCGCAATTCGCATTAATTCTGAAGGTTGGATTGTAATCACCCCTAGGTTTAGCCAGCGCCTTGCACCATGGCTAATGTCACCAAATAAAGCAACGCCAAGTAATAGTAAGATGCCTAACAAGTATAAAGGGAAAGCCATTCGTTCCATCAGTTGTGGTTGAACATTGGCTACTGACCACATAATGATGATGGCAACAGTAATATTGATGAGTTGTGCATTGACCCGACTAAAATCTTGGCCAGAGGCGCTGTAGAGGATAAATAAGCCGACAAGTAGTGTGAACAATAAGCAGCTCATTAATATGGAATCAATATGTCTGAATAAAGTATGAAAGAGTTGATTAATCATGAGCGTGTGTCTCTAACCGGCTATCTTCTGTAGGCTTCGCTATTTTTTTATTGGGTTTGATTTYTGGCGGTAATTTTCCAAGCAAATAATAGTCCATGACTTGACGGACAATTGGTCCAGCCGCTGAACCACCATGCCCACCATTTTCCACGATAGCGGCAATGGCTATTTGTGGGTCATCGGCTGGTGCATAGGCAATAAATAAGGCATGGTCTCTATGGCGTTCATTAATATTTTTTTCATCGTATCGCTCATTTTGCTTGATGCCAATCACTTGCGCTGTTCCTGTTTTTGCAGCCATGCTGTAACCTGCGTTAGCGCCGATCCTGGCTGCGGTACCGCCAGGCAAGGTGACATCTATCATGCCTTGTTTAACAAGGGCTAAGTTTTCTTTATTTAAAATAATTTTTTCATTTAATATGGGTTTGATGGGGGTGGTTTCCCCTGATTTTACATCGGTAATCGCTTTGACTAGATGCGGCCGCATGGCTTTTCCATTATTCGCTAAGATCGCTGTTGCATAAGCAAGTTGCAGTGGTGTGGTTAATGTATAGCCTTGGCCAATGCCCACAATGACTGTTTCGCCCATATACCAAGGCTGTTTAAATCTACGGCGCTTCCAATCTGGCGTAGGGAGTAGCCCACTACTTTCACCTCTAATATCGATACCACTTTTTTTACCAAAGCCAAAATGGCGAACAAAGTTTGATAAATTTTCTATGCCTAGCTCTAATGCAAGGCCATAAAAGAATGTATCGCAAGAAATGGTAATGGCACGTTTCATATCGACAAATCCGTGTCCCCCCACTTTCCAGTCACGGTAGCGATGCGTGCTATTAGGCAAAGAAAAGTAACCGGGGTCTTTAATATAGAAAGGCGGTTTCCTTTTTCCGGCTTCTAGTCCAGCTAGTGCAACAAATGGTTTAAATGTCGAGCCTGGTGGGTAAACGCCACGCAATGGCCGATTAATCAGTGGCCTGTCTAGGGATTCGTTTAATAGACGCCAATTATGGACATCTATGCCGCCCACGAAAAGATTGGGGTCGAAAGTAGGCATGCTCACTAATGCTAGCACTTCTCCTGTTTTTGGTTGGATGGCGACTAAAGCACCACGTCTTTCTCCAAAYCCTTTTTCAGCAATCTCTTGTAAGGTAAGGTCGATTGATAAGGTGAGATTGTTGCCAGAAACGKGAGCTGTGCTGGAGAGCACACGTACGGCTTTGCCATCCGCATTAATTTCTACTTGTTGAAAACCTGTCGTGCCGTGCAGCTCTTTTTCATAAGATTGTTCGATGCCACTTTTCCCGATGTGGTCAGAACCTTTGTAGTTGGAAAGTACATCGGYTTTCTTTAACCGGATAAGATCTTTATCATTAATACGACCGATATARCCTGCAATATGCACSCCTAATTTCCCATTWGGGTARTGGCGGAATAAYCTWGATTTTATTTCTACGCCAGGAAACCGGAAACGATTGGCGGCAAATTTGGCAGCTTCGACTTCATTTAGGTGTGTGCGAATAGGAATAGATTCAAATGCGTGACTTCTTGACCTTAATTTCTTAAACTTTTTTAAATCATTTTTTGAAATTTCGACAAGCTTGCTGACCTCATTAATTGTTTTATCGAAGTTTTCAATTTTTGATGGCGTGATCTCCAACGTGTAAACAAAAAAGTTATGCGCAATGATGGTGCCATTTCTATCCGTGATAAGGCCGCGGTTTGGTGCAACTGGGATGATAGAAATACGATTATTTTCTGCCAGTGTGTGGTAGTGGTTRTGACGAACGATTTGTAAAAAATAAAAGCGCGTTGCAAGAATGCTAAACCCGACGAGCACAATAACGCCTAATACGATTAAGCGTAGTTTAAAGCTATGTAACTCATTCTGATAATTTCTTAATTCATTGCTATGACGCATGTCTGTTTATTCTGATCTGCTTGGTTTTGGCCGCGCAAGTGAGCCGAACGCTAACCTTAAGAACTGCCATAACAACATGCCGGTAATAACCGGCCAGAAATAATGCCAGCCAGGCGCGTCATTACCAGCGAAAAGTTTAAGTATTAAGATAACAACGCGCGCAAAAAATAATAGACCAAAGACATAGGTCGCTATTTGTAGAACGGAGAACAGGACGAGTCGCCGCTGAAAACTTAATGCTAAGTAGGCGGTTAAGGCAAAGGCTAACGCGTGTTGGCCTAGTAGGCTGCCAGTGGCTAAATCAACCAATAGACCAACCACCCAGGCGGTGCCCACATTGCACATGTAAGGGGCGCGTAATAACCAATACAACAAAACAACCAGCATAAAGTCAGGGCGGAAAATAATACCTTGGCCCGTCCAAGGGAAGAGCTGACATAGCAAAGCGAAAAACAATGTGGAATAAATTAACAGTAGACTAGGGGCTCGCACGCGGTTTAGTCCTTTTCTGATTGGATTTTTTTGTCTTTGCTCCAACGGCCTCTTGCTTATCAGTATCTTGTGTTTTCAAATCTGCTTCTATTGTATCTGGCAATTCTAAAATGAGGAGTTGTAAGTGATGGCTAACTTGTGCCGTAGGGGTGCTAATTATTTTAGCAAAGGGTGATTCTGGGTCTTGTTCTATTTTTGTTACCGTTGCAACCGCTAGACCCGATGGGTAAATGCCATCGATACCAGAAGTCACTAATTTATCGCCTATTTTTATATCAACGTTTGTTGGTAGATAAGGGATATCTAATGTATTCCCACTTTGCCCAAATGCAATCGCGCGTAATTGATTACGTTCTACTTGGACAGGAATGGATAGGTTTTTATCGGTAATCATTGTTACTTCACTGCTAAACGGGTAGACGCGAGTCACTTGGCCGATCACACCTTTAGAATCAACCACAGCCTGCCCTGCTAGGATGTTATGTTGGCTGCCTCGATTAACAATCACGACGTTTCTAAATGGATCCCTGCCAGTATGTGAGATGTCGCCTAATATCGCTCTAGGATGAATGGGAATATCACCGCCAAGTAAGCTGCGCAAATGTTCATTTTCTGCTTTAAGTGTATTTAAGCGTTGTAGTTTTACTTTGTGCTGAAAAGCTTGCTGTTTCAGCATGTAGTTTTCTTGCACCAGTTGGTTGTGAGCAGAAAAATACTTTGCACTATCACGGATGAACTCACTTGGCAGATTAGCGATTCTTTCTACTGGGTGTAACCCACCAATAAACGCTTGCCGTAATTGGGATAGATAGTTAAGCCTAGCATCCATTGCCATGAGGATAATCGACAATGCACAAAAGAACACCATGCGTGAAAATGGGCTGGCGCCGCGAACGAAAAATGAAGGGGTTTGTTGAGGCTCTAGTTTCTGATGAACACCTTTAAGCATGCTGACGTAGCAGGTTAAATTGAAATAGGCAGCAATTACTCATGCACGAATACGCTGCCTAATTTGTCCATGTCCTCTAGTGCACGACCACAACCACGCGCGACACAAGTTAATGGGTCTTCTGCTACGATAACGGGTAGGCCAGTTTCTTCCATTAGTAAGCGATCTAAATCACGCAACAGTGCACCGCCACCTGTAATAACCATGCCTTTTTCAGCAATGTCAGCACCTAGTTCTGGTGGCGTTTGCTCTAAGGCGGATTTTACTGCACCAACAATGGCGTTCAATGGTTCAGTTAGCGCTTCCAAAATTTCGTTGCTTGAAATGGTGAATTTGCGAGGCAAGCCTTCTGCCAGATTTCGACCTGTGACTTCCATTTCCAGTACTTCCGAGCCAGGGAATGCCGATCCGATTTTCTTTTTAATTGCTTTTGGCTTTGTTTCAATGGCGACAACTTCAAGAGCTGCCGCTGCGGCCAGAGCCCGGTTATATGCCTTTAACGAATCGACGTGATACAAGGCGCCCAAGATCTCTTGCTGCGCCGCCTCACCATCCTGCGCCAACACCGGAAGGAAGGCTATGTCCGCCTGATCAAAGATGGGCATTGCCACATCCAAACTGGCGGAGGCGCGGATGAAGAGACCTTGATCGAGCAGTGCAACACAGTCGTCAAGCTC
>NVTX01000088.1 GCA_002401735.1 Methylophilaceae bacterium
CTCAGCCAAGTCATAATCCCCGTTCAAATGTGCCAACACTTGCCGGTAGCCAACACATCGCATTGAAGTCGACTCCGCTGATAATGTTGGAAATTGAACAAGAATGCTTTTCACTTCATCCACAAGCCCCTCCGCTAGCATTTGCTCAAAACGTAATGCAATACGTTCATGCAACACTTTGCGGTCACTTGGAACCAATGCGACTTTAAGTAAATCATAAGGGAGCATTTCACTACTCTGTTTCGCGTATAAAGCGGTCATGGTTTCGCCTGAAATTTCATAGACCTCAAGCGCACGCTGTATTCGCTGCATATCATTAGGCATTAAACGAGCGGCCGTTTCAGGGTCTACCTGCGCAAGCTGCTCATGCATGGCCGGCCAACCAATTTCTTCAGCTTGCTGATCTAATAGTGTACGAACGTCTTGATTGGCTGCAGGCAAGCCACTTAAACCATTTTCTAATGCCTTAAAATACAACATAGTCCCGCCAACTAACAAAGGCACTTTTCCTCGCGCCGTAATCTCTGCCATCAACCGTAATGCGTCGCGCCTAAAGCGCGCTGCAGAATACGCCTCAGTAGGCGGTATGAGGTTAATCAAATGATGCGGAGCAGCCTGTAACGTTTCGGCATCGGGCTTAGCCGTCCCGATATCCATCCCCTGATAAACCAACGCTGAATCGACACTAATAATTTCCATCGGAAAATTTTGCAACAGTTTCACCGCCGCATTTGTTTTGCCACTAGCGGTTGGCCCCATGAGGAAAATTGCTTTAGGAAAAGATTTATTGTCCATACTGTTAATTAGTTGTTGAAGTTATATAATACCGCTTGCATAATACTTTATATGTCGCGTTTCATGCTTCTTATATTTAACTCAATATCGGTGGATCTAATATGAATTTAGAAAAGGTTATTTTTGGTTTTTTTATTGTGTTAGCAATGACACTCAACTTTGGGTTCTTTCTAGGTGATATAGACAACATCAGTCACCATCATGTTTATGAGCTTTACGCAGCGATTATTGTTAGTTTAATTGCGACCGTCCTTAAGTTTGGTGATCGCACACAGCTTGGTGCCATTTTACTATCTACCAGTTTGGCCGCTGATTTACAGCTAATTGCCGCAGCAATCATCTGGGCCGCAATGGAAGGAAAAATGGAAGGGACTAGTTTAATGGTCTATATCGTCTCACTTTCTGGTGGCGCGCTAATGGCTAACTTTGTTTCCGTTGCTTTATTGATTTCAGAAACGATTACGCAACGTCGTTAGGTAAATAACCATTATTTAATTAGCCTTAATTAAGAATAGCCATCCTTAAAAATGAATAGCATCCTCTTTATGATATTGCGGCGCTTAAGGCGCCCGCTGATATTAATTATCGTTAGCTTTGCCATTGCAACACTAGGATTAACGCTTGCGCCGGGAATCGATGACCAAGGAAACACTTGGTACATGAGTATTTTCGAAGCATTCTATGTCATTACTTACACGGCAAGTACGATTGGATTCGGAGAAGTCCCCTACCCATACAGCCAAGCACAACGTTTATGGATGACATTCTCCATTTATTTCACTGTAATCCCTTGGTTTTATGCGCTGGGTAAGATTATCACTTTATTGCAAGATGCCAGCCTTCGCCAAGCCATTACCGCAGAACGTTTTGCGGAAAGCGTACGGCAAATACAAGAACCATTTTTTGTATTATGCAGCTACGGACAGTCTGCAAGTTTATTAGCAAAAATCCTTGATGACAAAAATATGCGTGTGGTTGTGATTGAGCAAAATCAAGAGTGCTTAAATGAACTCGAACTTGCTGATACTAGAAATACCATTTTAAGCCTTTGTGCAGATGCCAAACTGACAGAAAATCTAATTCGCGCTGGCATTAACAATCTTTATTGCAGTGGTGTTGTCACGCTCACTGACAATGATGATGTCAATCTGGCTGTCGCAGTTGCCGTTAAATTATTAAAGCCTAATTTACGCGTTATCGCACGTGCGGAACGCAGTGATATTGCTGCTAATATGGCATCATTTAGAACAGACCACGTTATTAACCCCTATGAGCTATTTGGTGATCAGCTTGCGATGCGTGTCCATGCATTAGGTACGTATATTCTGCATCAATGGTTAACTGGAGTGCCGGGTGACACTCTGCCACCACCTGAAAATCCACCGAGAGGCAACTGGCTGGTTTGTGGCTATGGTCGTTTTGGTAAGGCTGTTGTGAAAAACTTAGAGCGCGAGCACCTGACAACGACCATTATTGAAGCAATGCCTGACCTAACCGAATGTGCGACCTGTATTGTTGGCAGTGGCACAGAAGCCCAAACCTTAATTGAAGCGGGCATTCATGATGCCTGCGGCATCGTAGCTGGGACAGATAACGATATTAACAATCTGTCCATTGTCATGACGGCAAAAGAGCTGAATCCCAACTTGTTTTTAATCGTTCGCAAAAACAAGCGGAATAATGGCTCGCTCTTCAAAAAATTCAGTGCAGACATCACCATGCAGCCTACCGATATCATTGCACATGAATGCCTAGCCTATATGCTCACGCCACTTTTAGCAGAGTTTTTAACGCTCGTGCGCAACCAAGATAATCAATGGGCAAATAATTTGATTAGCAAACTAGTGGACGCTGTTGGAGAAACTGTCCCAGAAACTTGGACGGTGACTATCGATGTAAAAGGTGCCATCGCTGTTAACGAATATATAGAAGGTGGCATGATCGTTAAGCTTGAAAACTTAATGCAAGATCCTGCTAACCGTGAAAAAGAATTAGAACTCGTCCCCTTATTGTTGGTGAGAAATGGGGATTCTGTGCTTGTACCAGATAGAGAGACGGTTATTGTGAGTGGCGACCAGATACTGTTTTGTGGCACTTATGATGCGAAAAATGCACTGCCATCTTCGCTTAACAACAGCAAATCATTCAACTATATAATGAGTGGATTAGAAGTACCTGACAGTAGTGTCTGGCGTTTCTTTAAAAAAATAACAGCAAACTAAACGCTGTTAAATTACTTACCTCGCATAAACATTTTGTCTAAATCACTCATGCTCACTTGAAACCAAGTAGGCCGCCCGTGATTACATTGCCCAGAACGCTCAGTTGCCTCCATATCCCGCAATAAAGCATTCATTTCAGGGATTGTTAAATTGCGATTCGCCCGCACCGCCGCATGGCAAGCCATTGTTCCTAAAAGGGTATTGCGCTGATCAGTCAATACCCTGCTCGCGCCATATTCCCCTAGCTCTCGCAACACATCGCGCGCCAAAGCAACTGCATCGGCCTGCTGCAATAGTGTCGGCACCGCACGGACTGCTAACGTCGTCGGAGATAATACCGCGATATCAAATCCCAACTGCTTGAGGGTGTCTTCTCCACCCGCTAAGATTTCATTCACCGTAGCGACTTCTACTCTATCTGCATTAAAACTAACCGGTAACAATAGAGGTTGCATTGATACCACTTTATTATCCAGCGCATTTTTCAAGCGCTCATACATAATGCGCTCATGCGCCGCATGCATATCAATCACAACCAATCCTTGTTGGTTTTGTGCTAACACGTAAACACCATGCACTTGTGCCAACGCAAAGCCTAACGGGTAGCTTTCTTCAGTTGCTTCAGTCGCATGGCCATTTAGATTGCTATCTTGCGGCGCAATATTTTGCCCACTAGAGTTTGTCGCCGATTGATTGATATCACCATATAATTTTTGATAAAAATCAGGGGTTTGATTCGCGGCTAAATTCATTTGCGACTGATGCGTAGGATAAGGTGTATTACCCACTGGCGCAGGGGAAAAAGGGTTATGTGCCGCTTGGCCTGCCGTGACAGCATTAGATTCACCAGTCGGTGTTGCCAGCACTTTATTCAGCGCATGAAATATAAAGCGATGGATGGCCTGCCCATCTCTAAAACGTACTTCTGTTTTTGCAGGATGCACATTCACATCGACTAAATTTGGATCTAATTCTAAAAACAACACAAATGCTGGATGCCTATCGTGATGTAGAACATCTTGATACGCTTGCCGAATAGCATGTGCAATCAATTTATCCCGAACAAACCGCCCATTAACATACACGTACTGCGTATCACGCCGGCCGCGGTTAAATGTAGGCTTAGCCACCACGCCCCAAAGACGTAGCCCGGCAGCCTCTTCATCGACTTCAACCGTTTCAGMAAAAAACTCTGCGCCTAATACTTCTTTAAACCGTTTATCCGGCTCTGACACGGCATAACGGCTCACCACACGCCCATTATGTTCCAACATAAAAGCAACATCTGGGCGTGATAATGCGACACGTGTATACGCTTCTTCACAATGCCCAAATTCAGTCGCTTCTTTTTTAAGAAATTTACGTCTTGCTGGTGTATTAAAATAAAGGTCACTTACTTCAATAATCGTGCCTGCATCTAAAGCACTAGGCTCTATTGGCGAGACGGCGCTACCATTGGAATAAATTGACCATGCATGCTTGGCAGTTTGCGCTCGGCTCAGCACTTGTGTGCGAGATATCGAGGCAATACTTGCTAGCGCCTCTCCACGAAAACCAAGGCTGGCTACAGACTCCAGTTCTTCTAACGTGCTAATTTTGCTAGTTGCATGCCTTGTTAGTGACAGTGCCAAATCGCCTTCATCAATACCTGCGCCGTTATCAGCAACTTTCAATTGCTTAATGCCGCCAAGCATAAGGCTAACCTTAATCTCTGTACTATTCGCATCCAAGCTATTCTCAAGCAACTCTTTAAGCGCAGAAGCTGGTCGTTCAACCACCTCTCCTGCGGCTATTTGGCTAATGAGTTGATCTGGAAGTATTTTGATATGACGCATGCTAGAACAC
The DNA here is from genome assembly GCA_002401735.1 of Methylophilaceae bacterium. GTDB lineage: Bacteria > Pseudomonadota > Gammaproteobacteria > Burkholderiales > Methylophilaceae. Next base: position 4,863 of record NVTX01000088.1, read on the forward strand.
CAGAGTGGAAAGTTTCATGGAAAATCCAGTGTCAATAAACACCGTCGTATTACTCAGCATGCGGAGATAACGCAATCCGATTTCGGCCCGCCACTTTAGCTTCATATAGCGCTTTATCTGCACGCCCAATGGTTCTATCCGCAGAATCGTTAACTTCATGTTGTGCAATACCAAATGAGGCGGTCACGATTACCTTCTCATTTTGAATGTAATGCTCATGTTCTTCTAATGCTGAGCGTAAGCGTTCTACGAGAACATGTGCTGACTCAAGTTCCGTCATTGGTAGGAAAATCAAAAACTCTTCTCCGCCATAGCGCGCAACAATATCGCCTTGCCTCACGCCATTCATTAATATTTGCGAAACGGCTTTAAGCACATCATCACCAGCAAGGTGACCATAGTTATCATTGACGTCTTTAAAGTAATCAACATCCATTACCACAAAACAGCAATCTAGCTGATGCCTTCTAATTTCTGGCAGTTTCTCTTCTATCCGTTCTAAAATATAGCGTCGGTTATACAAACCAGTCAATACGTCGTGTGCGGCTAGCCGTTCTAATTGTTTCTGAATGTCTTGCAGCTCTAAATTTCTTTTAACGAAATCCTCATTCGTTTTCTCAACCTTGTCGTGCAATGCTCTTAACTCATCCACATACTCACCATTTAAAATCCGATGCTCTACTTGATCTAAAATATACTTATTTGTCATCCAACCAAACAAAAAGCTCACGCTAACCAAACCTAGCAAGCCAAACAACCACCACGCATATAAAGCAAAATTGGAAACAAAGTACCAACCAGCAAAGCAACTAATGGCCATCACAAACCCGACCAACCCTCTAAATGATGCTGCTTTTGAAGACGAAGAAATTGCAATAATAATGGCAAGCACAACGGCTACTCTGTAATCACCAGACTGTACTGCATTAGCGTCGACTAGTATAAAAAAGGCTGAGCCCCAAGCCAGCCCGCTCAGAATATGTAAAAAATGTTGCCTTTTCTTAAAAAAGCTAATCTGATAGACGGGCATATCATCACTAAACTGAAATGAGGTGTAAATCGTATAAAAATTAATGGTGAACACAATCACAACCCACACAGCTATATTTGTAATGTCTGTTACTTGATAAAAACTTGCAGCCAAAAACAAAGCCAGCAGAAATTTACAATACCCCGCAACCCGAGACTGTTTTAAATAAATATTAAGCAGCTCAAAATCTATCGCATCTTGCATATTAAGCTTGTTTGTATTCAGCGCTATCACTACCGTTCACCCACGACAATTCTTGCCAATGCAGGGTTTGCTGCAAAATACGTTTTAATGCCTTTAAGAATAGACTTTGCTAACTTAGTTTGATGCTTACTACTCTTTAACTTRCGCTCTTCTTCTGGGTTACTAATAAAAGCTGTTTCCACTAATATAGATGGGATATCAGGCGACTTTAAAACCGCAAACCCAGCTTGCTCCACATGTTTTTTATGTAAGCGATTCACCTTGCCGACATGACCCAACACCGCCTTGCCCAGCTTCAAACTGTCGTTAATCGTTGCCGCTTGCGACAAATCTAAAAGAGTCCTAGCCAAAATAGGCTCTTTATCTCTTAAACTGACGCCACCAATTAAATCCGATTGATTTTCTTTCTTCGCTAAATATCGTGCTGTTGCGCTTGTTGCGCCGCGCTCAGACAATGCAAAGACGGAAGAACCGCGCGCAGATGATTTTGTAAACGAATCAGCATGAATAGAAATAAACAAATCCGCTTTAATCTTACGTGCTTTAACCACGCGACCACCCAACGATACAAAATAATCACCACTCCGTGTCAATATCCCACGCATATTAGGCTCAGCATCCACTTCTGCTTTCAATTTCTTAGCGATAGCCAAGGTAATATCTTTCTCATAGCTGCCATTGGCACCACGCGCACCGGGGTCTTCCCCGCCATGCCCTGCATCAATCGCAATCGTGATCATGCGTATTTTTTCAGGGCTTTCCTTGGGTGGCTTATGCGTATTGGGTAGCGGCTCTATAATTGGCTTAGGCTCCGCCTCTTGATTCAGCTTGTCTAACATCGCCATCAACGGATCTTTCGTCGGAATAATATCCAGCACTAAACGATTCCCGTATTCACCCACTGGCTTTAACGTAAATACATTAAARTTAACTTCTTGTTTTAGGTCCACCACCACACGCACAACATGCTTCTGATACGTCGCAATCCGTATTTTTTTAATATATGGGTCACTAGATAAAATTTTTGCCGATAAGGCGTTAAGCACACTATTCAATGCTATATCTTCAATATCTAGCACTAATCGCTCAGGATTTTTTAATGTGAAGGTTTGATACTTTAAAGGCTGAGCAGCTTCAAAAGTCACTCGAGTATAGGCGTCTGCCGGCCATACCCGTGTTGCCGTCACCGCATTTGCCGCAATAGCGGAAACACTAAGGCACAACAGTGCGCTACATACAGCTACTTTTGCAAAAAATAATTTGACCATAATTCCTTAATACAATTAACGCGCAAAAATGTTTAACGTTCGCCCCACTTCTTGCGAACCATTATTCGACAAACTTAACTTAATATCAAAATCTGGGCTAGGCAGTATATTACCTGCTTTTTCAGGCCACTCAACCATGCAAATGCTACTATTATTAAAATATTCACTAAACCCTGCAATATCCCATTCATTTTCATCAATAAACCGATATAAATCAAAGTGATATACATTTAACTCGGCAAGTGCATAAGGCTCTACTAGCGTATACGTTGGGCTTTTCACTTTTCCCACATGGCCTAAGCCTTGTAAAACACCTCGCGCAAATGTTGTTTTACCTGCGCCTAAATCCCCATGCAAGTAGACAACCAATCCTGGATTTAATTGCTTTGCAAATGTACGTCCAGCTTCCAACGTCGCTGCTTCATCTGCCAATTCAAGTGTAAAATGGCTAGCCATGAGTGTAACCACCCAAAATAGTAACGCAATGACCGCCCTTGCCGATGACATCAAAGCATGGGGGAAAGCGCTTGGGTTTGCTGAAATAGGCATTACCAATACGGATTTGTCTGATGCAGAAATAGACCATCAGAAGTGGGTAGAAAAGGGCTTTCATGGTGAGATGGATTATATGGCAAAACACGGTACGAAGCGAACACGGCCAGCAGAATTAATCCCAAATACTATCCGTGTGATTTCTGCCCGTTTAGACTACCTTCCCCCTAATACCAAAGACAGTTGGCAAGTGATTAAGAGTGGTCAGCAAGCCTTTATTTCACGCTATACATTGGGCCGCGATTATCACAAAGTCATGCGGCAAAAACTACAAAAACTTTGTAGTAAAATCCAACAAAGCGCGCAAGAAACTGAATACCGCGTATTTACAGATAGCGCGCCTGTGTTAGAAGTCGCATTAGCAGAAAAATCAGGCCTAGGATGGCGTGGAAAGCACACGCTATTAATTAACAAAGATCATGGCTATGTTTTTGAAGTACCCTCACAAGCAAGGGAGCTCGTAGAGCCTGTACCGATCAAAGAAATGGGACGATTCAATCACGAAGCTGCATGTGTCGACCCTGCCTCAGGTATTGTATATTTAACAGAAGACAGACAAGACAGTTTATTTTATCGCTACATTCCTAATAAACAAGGTGAGCTTCAAGCAGGCGGACAACTTCAAGCCTTAATGATTTCAAAACACCCAC
>NVTX01000089.1 GCA_002401735.1 Methylophilaceae bacterium
TAAATTAGAAGCGCGTATTTTGCAGTCACTCAACGTTAAAAGCACCGATCAAGTGTTGCATATCGGCACAGGTAGTGGCTACTTTACGGCGCTATTGGCCCATCTGGCTGACCATGTTTATTCTCTTGAGATTGATACCGAGCTGAATGCAACCGCCTCTTATAAGCTGGCAGAAAATGATATTCATAATGTCACCATAGAACTCGCCAATGGTGTGCGTGGTTTTAGTGCAAACAAGCCYTACGATGTCATCGTATACACAGGTTCTTCGCCAGTTGAGCCGCCTAATGTGCGCGAGCAATTAAAAGTGGGTGGCACCATGTTTATCATATTAGGCTCTGCACCAGTGATGAAAGCGACACTCATTCAACGCGTTTCAGAAACCGCCTATAGAGAAGACGTTTTATTTGAAACGTGCATTCCTGAGTTAGCCAGTGCAACACAGGCTGATGGTTTTAAGTTTTAACATCAACATGCGCCAAGTCATTGTTTTTATCCTACTGTGCGGCTCATTGCTGAGTGTAGAAAGCGCTTTAGCTGGGGGTAGTCAAGCCAGTGTTAAACCGCAAACCTTGTTAGATGTTTACCATCAAGCCTTGGCGAACGACCCTGCGTTAGCTTCCGCATTAAGTGCCAATAAAGCCGCACAAGAAATTATCGAGCAAGGCAAGGCGCTCTACCGTCCATCGGTTAACTTTAGTGCAGGCGCCAGTAACTCACACACTAATATTCGTTATTTAGAAGGCAATATTCCGTCTGATGAGGCTAGTTTTGAGACGTATAGCGCAGGCGTAGAAGCGCGTCAGCCAATCTATCGTAAGCAAAACCTAGTACAGATGGACCAAGCTAAAACGCAAGTAAGTATCGCGGACAAACAGTATCATCTTAGTCAGCAGACCTTGATTTTGCGCACGACAGAAGCTTATTTTGAAGTGYTGATTGCRCAAGATAAAATTAATTTAATTCAAGCACAAAAGGCAGCCATATTAAGCCAGCTAGACCARGCAAAAGCCACGTTTGAAGTTGGCACTGCCACYATTACYGATGTGAACGAAGCGCAAGCGCGTTACGATTTAATTATCGCGCAAGAAATTGCCGCCATGAATGAACATTTAATTGCTAAGCGAGCCGTACAGGCGATTACTGGCGAGGTGCCAGAAAYRCTAGCCGCCGTCAAAGCCGATATTCAAGTCGTGCCGCTGCAGCAAAATATGCAAGCATGGCAAGATATTGCGCGGCAAAATAATTTGAACGTGCAAATTCAGCAAGATGCGGTCACRCTTGCTGAACAAACRGTMTCTCACGCAAAAGCGGGGCATTATCCAACGTTAGATGCGGTCATTAGTCATACCAATCATTACACCAATGGCAGCCCTACCGTGTTTAGTGTGGGCAATCAGTTAAGAAATACAACCATAGGCCTACAGCTAGAAATYCCRCTTTATCAAGGCGGTGCAACAAGTTCAAGAGCGCGGCAAGCAGTCTATAACAARCAAAAAGCGCAAGATGATTTAGCGTTAGCACGMCGCCAAACAGATTTAGAAGCACAGCGCACTTACCTCAATTTAAAYACCAGCATTGCGYTAGTGAAAGCCTTGGATCAAGCTTTGGTCAGTAGCCAGAGCCAGYTAGATTCAACAGAGCTCGGYTATGAAGTGGGCGTGCGGACTAGCGTTGATGTCCTCAATGCGCAGCAGCAATTATTTTCAGCAAAGCGTGATTTATTGCAAGCGCGGTATAATTATTTGGTGAATATTATTCGGTTGAAATCTGCATCTGGCTTGGTGGCAGAAGCAGATCTACTTGAAATCAACCAACAGCTAGTGGCACATAATGGAGCGTAATAAAACGATGGCTAATTTAAGGGCAGCAGTTAACCAAAGTCAGTTGGTTGTGATTGATGTGCAAACCAAACTATGTAGCGTCATGGCCAAGGCTGAGATGCAAGCGGTTGTTAAAAACACAGCCATATTGTTGCAAGCAGCTAATTTGTTGCAAGTGCCGGTGATTGCYACCGAGCAATACCCGCAAGCYTTGGGCGAAACAATGCCAGAGATTGCACAGCATTTTTCTTCGGTTAAACCCATTGCAAAAACAGCATTTTCTGCCTATGCCGAGCCCAAATTTAAAGCACAATGTCAGCGCGATAAATCACATATGATTTTAGTCGGGTTAGAAACACACATCTGTGTTTTACAAACGGCGTTAGATTTAGTGGCACAGGGCAAGCAAGTGTTTGTGGTGGAAGATGCCATTATTTCACGCAATGCAGCAAACAAACGCAATGCCATTGCCCGTTTAGTCAGTGCTGGTTGTGTGGTCACCAATACAGAATCAGTATTGTTTGAATGGCTAGGTAATGCGAAGCACGAGGCGTTTAAAGAAATCTCTAAACTGATTAAATAGTGCTATTTAATATGGGCTGTAATTAAGGCCATCATATTAGCCGTCGCACCAGTGGCGGATTGACTAAATGTCAGTGCTGCCGTACCCATTTTCTCTCGTTGCGCAGCGTCTTGTAGCAGCGCTTCAATTTGTTGGCGCAATGCACTCACACTTTTCACTTGGATGGCGGCGCCACTTGCAATCGCATTTTTACTTGCTTCGGCAAAATTAAAAGTATGTTCACCAATCAAAATCGGTTTACCCATGGCAGCTGCCTCAATCAAGTTTTGACCACCAAATTTTAATAAGCTGCCACCCACAAACGTAAAGTCACACGCGGCGTAATAGCTAAAAAGYTCRCCCATGCTGTCGCCCAACACCACTTGAATATCCGTTGAGACAGGCGAAGTTAGTGTAGAGCGGCGCGCATAAGGGATTTGTCTCTGCGTCATCAGTGCAGCCACATCATTAAAGCGCTGCGGGTGGCGCGGCACGATAACGGTCAGCAACCCTAGTCCATGCACAGCATCTAAAATAAGCGCCTCTTCACCTTCGCGTGTGCTGGCAGCTRAAAATATTGGTCGGGCTTCCCCCAATAACTGACGCAGCACAGCCCCTTGTGCTTGGCTGTCTGCTGGTGGGGTGACATCAAACTTAAGGTTGCCAGAAACGCTAACATTATTCGCCCCTAAGCTACGCAAGCGGATGGCATCATCCTCACTTTGGGCAGCAATGCCATGTAAGCTTTCCAATCCATTTGTGATCAGTTGCCCAAGCTTGCTGTAACCGTGTGCTGATTTTTCAGAAAGCCGCGCATTCAATAATAGTAATGGCACGCCATTTTGTTTGCAGGCGGAAATTAAATTAAACCAAAGCTCGGTTTCCATTAGCAAGCCAATGCTCGGGGTAAAGTGCTTGAGAAATCGTCGCACAGCAAATGGCACATCGTATGGTAAATACGCGCGTAATACGGTATCGCCAAAAAGTTTCTCACTCGCCGCACGGCCAGTGGGGGTGGTATGCGTTAGTAAAATTTGGTGCTGTGGGTATTGTTGTTTAAGCGCTTTAATCAAGGGTGCCGCCGCATGGGTTTCTCCCACCGAGACACAATGCAACCAAATCACTGGTTTTGTTGTAACGTGTTTGTAGCCACCAAAGCGTTCACACCAGTGCTGCCGATACGCTGGCTGCTTCAAGCCACGCCATAATAATTTCAGGGGCACAAAAGGCAAAGCAACATAGAGTAACAAGGTGTATAAAAWTYGTKKCATKYNGNATKWWCYSACACAWYKTNGNNTTACWMWMRSAKYNAAAAATGTTGAAAYATTTTCTRYATCACTTTTTTGGCACGAAAATATTTTTATAGTCCGTTTATTTATGTTTGTGACCACTCACATTGGCGACAGCCCATTGCTTACTTAAGGGGGCGGTATTTTGCCCTTTTTTGGTGCAATAATAATTTAAAAAAAGTGTTGCAAAGCACATGATAAAGGCATAAATTATCACTCGAGACACAACATGTTGTGTTCCGAGGGGTCTTTKCYCCTACGAATAGGTTGTCTGTTYATATAAAACAAAAAAGTGACACAAAGTTARAGATTAAGCGCTGTAAAAATACAGTATAAAGATAAAAAATAAGTTGGGGAGCAAGCATGCTTAAAGCAGTAGAGTCAGCAGAAAAATCAAGTGCAGGAGCCAAGGGTGAGGCCAGTAAAGAAATTCCAATGCAGTCAGTTTCATTAGACATTTGGGATAAAAARTATTGTCTTAAAACCAAAACAGGCGAGAAAGTTGATCAAAGCATAGATGACTCTTATGCRCGTGTKGCTAAAGCATTAGCRGATGTTGAAACRACAGAAGAAAAACAAAAAGAATGGCATGAGAAGTTTTTATGGGCATTACGTCATGGTGCCATCCCYGCTGGCCGYATTACCTCAAATGCTGGTGCGCTAGCACACAAACCTGCTACTTCTACCATTAACTGTACGGTGTCTGGCATTGTTGAAGACAGCATGGACGACGTGTTAAATAAAGTACATGAAGCTGGCTTAACACTTAAAGCAGGCTGCGGTATTGGTTACGAGTTCTCTACGCTTAGACCAAGAGGCGCATTTGTTGCTGGCGCTGGYGCMGTCACTTCTGGCCCACTKTCMTTCATGGATATCTACGACAAAATGTGCTTCACCGTCTCCTCTGCTGGTGGCCGTCGTGGTGCGCAAATGGCCACGTTTGATATTAGCCATCCAGATGTCCCCGATTTTATTAAAGCCAAACGTGAAGATGGTCGCTTACGTCAATTCAATCTATCTTGCCTCATTACTAAAGAGTTTATGGAGGCYGTTAAAGCCGATGCAGATTGGAAGCTGGCTTTCCCAGTCACYGAGAAAGAATCYATTGTCGATGGCCTTGATACMAACAATGCAGARCAAGTGGTYTGGCGCGAATGGCCAATCAAAGATAGATACCTCACCAAAGAAAAAGGCGTAGACGCAGGTAAAGTSGCTTGCCGTATTTACAAAACCATCAAAGCACGTCGCTTRTGGGATGTGATTATGTCCAGCACATACGATTTTGCAGAGCCAGGATTTATCCTGATTGACCGTGTGAACGAAATGAACAAYAACTGGTTCTGCGAAAATATCCGCGCAACCAACCCATGTGGCGAGCAACCTTTACCACCTTAYGGTGCYTGYTTGCTAGGCTCTGTTAACTTAACTAAGTTTGTGAAAAAGCCATTCACTAGCGAAGCCTACTTCGATTGGGCWGAGTATAAAGAAGTGGTTGCTACCTTTACCCGTATGCTCGATAACGTGGTGGAAATCAACGGCCTACCATTGCAAAAGCAGCGTGATGAAATTGTTCGTAAACGYCGYCACGGCATGGGCTATTTGGGCTTAGGCTCTACCATGACYATGATGCAGCAAAAATAYGGTGATGATGCCTCGCTTAAATTCACAGAAGAAGTCACCCGTGTGATGGCTGAAGTTGGATGGGACGTTGGTGTGCAATTGGGCGAAGAAAAAGGTCCTGCCCCTATCATGCATGAGAAATTCACTGTCACTGCCGACATGCTAGCCAAACGTCCAGAAATGGCAGCCGATGGCATTAAAGTGGGTAACAAAATTACRGGTAAAGTATTGCTCGGTAAATACAGCCGCTATATGCAGCAGTTCCCAGYAGGCTTACGTAACCAAATTGCAGAAAAAGGTGTGCGTTTTACGCATCACAGTTCWATYGCGCCAACYGGTACTATTTCACTGTCATTGGCTAATAATGCCAGTAACGGKATTGAGCCTAGYTTTGCCCATCACTATGCACGTAACGTGATTCGTGAAGGTAAGAAAACAAAAGAGAAAGTCGATGTGTTTTCTTTCGAGCTACTCGCTTATCGTGAGTTGATTAATGCGAAAGCCATGCCGCTTAGTGACAAAGAAGGTGAAAAATTACCTGATTACTTTTTAGATTCTKCYASCATTAACGCCAAAGCGCATGTGGATATTCAAGCRGCGGCACAAAARTGGATTGATAGCTCYATTTCAAAAACCATTAATGTCCCAACYGAYTATGACTTTGAAGACTTTAAAAACATCTATCTATACGCATACGATAAAGGCTTAAAAGGCTGTACCACATTTAGRTTCAACCCAGAGGCTTTCCAAGGYGTATTGGTCACTGAGAAAGATTTAGAAAGCACTACGTATAAATTTACTTTAGAAGATGGTACAGAAGTTGAAGCGAAGGGTAATGAAGAGATTGAGTATGATGGGGAGATTCATACGGCGGCGAATCTCTATGACGCCCTGAAAGAAGGCTACTACGGCAAGTTTTAAGCTGCTTAGTTTGTTAAGGCGGCGTTGCTTTTTAATTTTTAATCCTCATGTACTTAAATGTACATTCCGGTATAAAAATTAAAATGCGCCTTGCCTTAACGGCACACGCAACGCTTAAAACAAGTGAGCTTTAAAAAGTAGAGTTTTTGAAGCAGGAAATAGTTAGATAAAAATAACGAATTAAATAGTAAAAACGGAATCAAAAATTAACCCAAATGGGAAAAAGTGAGACTGCTCACTAGGAGAGAGAAAATGGCAATAAAAATTGAAAAGAAAATCACCGCATACAACTTAGTCTCGCCTGAAAGTGAAGAAGAAAAAAAAGCGAAGGCTGAAGCGGCGAGTAATGTCATCCCAATGGGTGAGCCGTTAAAACGCCCAGATATATTAGTGGGTAGTACTTATAAAATTAAGACGCCGGTGACTGAGCATGCGCTTTATATTACGATTAATGATGTCGTCATGCACGAAGGCACACCGCAAGAGCATCGCCGTCCGTTTGAAGTGTTTATTAACTCCAAAAACATGGAGCATTTTCAGTGGATTGTTGCCCTAACGCGGGTTATGTCAGCTGTGTTCCGTAAAGGTGGCGATGTTACCTTCTTGGTAGAAGAGCTTAAAAGCGTGTTTGAGCCAAGTGGCGGTTACTTTAAAAAAGGCGGTAAGTTTGTACCTAGCTTAGTGGCTGAAATTGGTGAAGTGGTCGAGAAGCATTTGCAGTTAATCGGCATGCTTAAAAAAGAAGGCCTAGATCAACACCAACAAAAATTGGTCGATGAGAAAAAAGCCGAGTACTTAGAAAACCACGCCCAAGAAGGCGAAGAGATGAACGGAGAAGGCTTCCCAAAAGGGGCGCAGCTTTGTAATAAGTGTAGTACCAAGGCAGCCATTATCATGGATGGGTGTTTGACTTGCTTGAACTGTGGGGAAAGTAAGTGTGGTTAATTAAAGGGATTAAGACAAAATTTAATAAATTATTGTGGGTTGAGGCATAAGCTGCGACACCTGCTTTTTCACAATAAGTTGCAAGTAAGCCATAATAAATATTAGGAATGGAATTGTTCACAACTCACCCATTTGAAGTAAAAATTTCGAAACTTATGTGCACCAGATAAACAACATAAAAAAATAAATTAAGCCTGTTCACTTTAAAAGTTATTCGCCCATGACTTCAACTTTATACCTTCCTCGCAGTCTTTCAAATGCTGACAGCAGGTACACGGAAGTGGAGTTGCTAACCTCTTCAAATTACGTTGTTGTATTAGCCGAGCCAGGCGGCGGGAAAACTGAGCTTATGAACAGTCTTGCCCAACAGCTTGGCACAACTGCTATCACAGCGAGTAAATTCGTACACAGCGGAGTCAGAGAAAAAAATATTCCGCTGGTGATTGATGCATTTGATGAGCTGGCTAAAGTGGACGCCTCCGGTATTTATAGGCTTTTTAGCCAAGCTGAAGCAAGTAATCCAACCCACGTTTATTTATCAAGCCGATCCAGCGAATGGGATAATGCGGCAACAAACGCATTCAACGACCTTTTCGGACACCCACCTCTGGTTGTTAAGCTATGTGAGCTTGATGAAGTGGAACAACGTGCGATCTTTGATCACCATGTGCCAGGTGAGGATTTCGTAGCATTTCAGGCCGAGGTTGCTCGGTTCGATTTGGAAACACTTCTGCCAAACCCTCAGTTCCTGAAACTGTTTGCTGACGCCTATATCGAGAGCGAAAGACACTTTACCGACAAACGATCAATTTTCGCACAGGCAGTCGAACATCTGGCGAAAGAAGCAAACCCCAATGTAGTAAAAAGTAACCCAACACTTTCAACCATTCAAAAAGTTGATTTGGCATCGGAAGCTTTCTCCAAGCTACTGTTGTCTGGTGCAGAAGGTGTCTGCACAAGCGAGGCAACCGAAAATAGGATGTACCCATTGCTAGCATCATTATTTGACGCAGGTACTGCGGCTGACGGTATCCTAGCAACTCGTCTTTTTAAACCAGGCGACAGTGCAGACCAGCATCGCCCGATTCACAAGATTGTCGCAGAATACTGTGCAGCAGACTATCTCACTAAGCGTATAGCAGACCCAGCGGACTCTCTAACGCTATCCAAGTGTCTACCCATCATCGCACCAAACTCCACTGTGCGAGATGAACTCCGAGGGTTGCTGGGCTGGATGACTGCACTAGGCAACAAGCCTATAGAGGAAGCTGCAATCGAACTTGACCCTTACGCAATACTTGCGAACGGCGACCTTTCCCAGCTTGAACATTCGTCAAAATGCCTAATTATAAAACGGCTGAAGGAAATTGAAACCAAAGACCCTTACTTCCG
>NVTX01000090.1 GCA_002401735.1 Methylophilaceae bacterium
ATTTGCATCTTCAATAAAGTCGCCTAAGCTTGAGTCGTCATCGTCACCAATCGGGGTGCCCATTGAGATAGGTTCTTTGGCAATTTTAAGAACTTTACGTACTTTATCTTCTGGCATTTCCATTTTCTCAGCCAGTAACGCTGGATCTGGCTCCGCACCTGATTCTTGCAAAATTTGACGACTAATCCGATTCATCTTATTAATCGTCTCTATCATATGTACCGGAATACGAATCGTACGCGCCTGATCTGCTATAGATCTTGTAATTGCCTGACGAATCCACCATGTTGCATACGTAGAAAACTTAAATCCACGGCGGTATTCAAACTTGTCCACCGCCTTCATCAAACCTATATTACCTTCTTGGATTAAATCCAAGAACTGCAAGCCACGATTGGTATATTTTTTAGCAATAGATATCACCAAGCGCAAGTTAGCCTCAATCATTTCGCGCTTAGCACGGCGAGCTCTTGCTTCACCTGTAGTCATATGTTTATTAATATCTTTAAGCTCTTTGATCGGCAAGCCAATCTTAGCCTGTAACGTAATTAATCGATCTTGCTGATCAATCACCGAATCTCGATAACGGCTTAACTTCTCCGTATAAGGTTTGTTTAGGGCTAATTCACTATCGAACCAATCAAGATTAATTTCATTACCAACAAAACTCTTAATAAAGTACGGTCGTGTCATCCCAGATTTATTCACACAAAACTCTAGGATCTTACGCTCATGTGAACGTACTTCTTGTACTAAAGCACGCACATGACCGCACAAAATTTCCACTTGCTTAGCAGCAAAACGGAACACCATTAACTCTTTCAACACCACTTCGTGTAACGCGATATATTCAGGATCCTTAGAGCCTCTTGTCTCCCGGATTCCGTTCATTTGCGCATTGGTTTCACGAATCACAGCAAACCGAGTAAACACTTCCTTTTGCAACCTAGCCAATGCCGCAGCGGCCGCAGCGGCCGCCCTAGCTTCAGCCTCTTCAGGGGTTTCTTCTACTGGCTCCGCTTTTTCTTCAGCAGCGCCTTCACGCGCTTTAGCAGCAGCCGTATCTGTTTCAAAGTTTTTATCCAAGCCAATATCGTTATCAATCAGGCCATCGACCAACTCTTCAACACTAATTTCCTCTTTCTCAGCGCGATCAACAATTGAAAGCAATTCAGCAATTGTTGTTGGGCAGGCTGCAATAGCTTGCACCATATGCTTTAAGCCATCTTCAATCCGGCGAGCAATTTCAATTTCACTTTCTCGCGTTAACAAATCAACGGTACCCATTTCACGCATATACATACGAACAGGATCTGTAGTACGACCAAATTCAGAATCTACTGTTGCTAATGCTTGCTCCGCCTCTGCCACAGCATCATCATCAGCTACCGGCGCAGGCGCATCTGCCATCAACAAGGCTTCAGCATCAGGCGCTTGTTCATACACCTGAATACCCATGTCGTTAATCATGCCGATAATACCGTCTATCTGATCAGTATTCTGCACATCATCGGGTAGATGATCGTTAATCTCAGCGTAAGTTAAGTATCCACGCTCTTTACCTAATACAATTAAGGTTTTTAAGCGTGTGCGTCGATTTTCCGCATCCAATGCAACAACTGCAGGATCTTTTAAAGCTTCAGCAGCAAGCTTTTTCTTTTCTTTTTCTAACGTTTTCTTTGATTTAGGTCTAGCCATGCGAGTCCTTTAATTCTTAGATTATCGTGAATAAATCAGATAACCAATTAAGAATTATTATTAATTTCAGGTAACCGACGATTATACATTATTTTTAGCTTAATTGACAGGCYGCAAACGACTGCGCCATCAATTCAAGCATTAATGGTTCTTGGGGTTACAAACTAAATAACCCAATTTATTTAGCGCCTAATTTACTAAGCATTTCACGCTCATCTAAAGTCAAAGCACTTAGCGGCTTTTCTTTGACTTCATTTAGCAATTTTGTTTCTCTAAACTGCTGAGCACCTCCTAATAATTGGGTACGAGCGCCATCAAATTCAAGTGTAAAATCCAAACTTTCTTCAAGCTGATGAAGCTCTTTCTCTATTTCTGCCATCAGATTAACATCCGCGCCTTTTATGGTATGTAATAACACTGCTGGCTTAAATGTTGGATTGGCCAAACAGGTTTTCAATATCTCGCTTAAAAGAACGTCTTCTCCTGCCACATCTTCAACAAGACTAATATCACGCTCCTCTACTAAGTTCGGCCGCATTAGCGCCAACAAAACAAACCGTTTCTTTAAAGACAGTGGTGATCGTGATTGTCGTTTAATCGACCTTTTGGGCGCGCCCCCAGCCTTTGGGAGCTTTAATAAGCTTTGCAACTCTGCATCGGTCACCTGAGCCAACTCAGCAATGCGCTTGCGTAACATCAAGGAAAGCATCGGCGCTTTAATTTGTTTTAGAATCGGCTCTGCATCCTTCAATAATTTCACTTTGTCCTCTTGCGAGCTAAGTGCATTATTCTCACTTAGATGCTGAGCAATATACTGAGAAAGTGGCATCGCATTCTGCACTTCTACTTCAAACTGTTCTTTACCAAATTCACGCACATATGAATCAGGGTCATGGGATGTGGGTAAAAACATAAACCGCAACTTCAACCCATCCGTTAATGCTGGCAATGCATTCATCGCCGCACGCCACGCTGCCGTGCGGCCGGCATTATCGCCATCAAAACTAAAAACAATCTCATCTGTTTGGCGCATCAGTTTAGTGATATGAAATGGCGTAGTCGCTGTCCCTAATGCTGCCACTGCATAATCAATACCATACTGCGCTAGCGCAACCACATCCATATAGCCCTCAACAACCAACACACGTCCAGCATCTCTGATGGCACGGCGTGCCACAAACAACCCATATAACTCATGTCCTTTTTGAAACACTGGTGTTTCAGGTGAATTGTAATACTTAGGGGTATCTTCAGGATTAATCACACGCCCGCCAAAACCAATCACCTCGCCTTTTTGGTTATGTATTGGAAACATAATACGATCCCGGAATCGGTCGTAACGCTTGCCTTGATCATTTTCGACTACCAGCCCTGCGGTCGTTAGCACTTCATCACTATAATTTGGGAAAACACTTTGCAGGCTCTGCCAACCTGCTGGCGCAAAACCAACTTGAAACTTCGCCGCAATTTGTCCACTCAAGCCTCGCCCTTTTAAATACTCAATTGCGCGCTGAGATTTTTTCAGCTCAGCTTTGTAATAGCTCGCAGCTTGTTGCAATACATCTTGCAAACCAACCACCACTTTTTTTGGCGGCCTATCTGGATCACGCGCTTCTTGCGGCACAATCATTCCCACTTGTTTCGCTAAATCATGAATCGCCTCAACAAAACTTAAGCCTGCAAACTCCATTAAAAAACTAATTGCAGTGCCATGCGCACCGCAACCAAAGCAATGATAAAACTGTTTTGTTGGACTAACCGTAAAACTAGGCGATTTTTCGTTATGAAATGGGCAACAAGCTGAATAGTTCGCGCCAGCCTTTTTGAGTGGAACACTTTTATCCACCACGTCGACGACATCAACGCGGTTGAGCAACTCTTGGATAAACTGTTCAGGAATCATATGGGTAGATGATAGCTTAAATAAAAAAAAGGAGCTATTCGCTCCTTTTTATTTTTGAGGTTAATGACTAAGCTAGTCGCGCCTTAATCAAGCCAGATATTTTCCCCATATCCGCTTTYCCTGCAACTAACGGCTTAATAGCTGCCATCACCTTCCCCATGTCTTTCATACTAGCMGCGCCAGTATCTGTCACCACTTGTTCYAACAGCAYTGATACTTCTTCTTCAGTTAACTGTTTGGGTAAGTAGGTTTGCAAAATAACCACTTCTGCTTTTTCGACATCAGCCAAGTCTTTACGATTAGCTGACTCATAAGCCGTAATAGAATCTCTACGCTGTTTAAGCATTTTTTCTATTGCACTAATCACATCAGCATCGTTAAGTTCAATTCTTTCATCAACCTCACGTTGTTTAATCGCCGATAACAATAATCGAATAGTGCCTAAGCGCTCACTATCTTTTGCGCGCATAGCAYTTTTCATATCTTCTGTTATCTGGGCTTTYAGTRACATACTNNAAAAAGCTGACTARTAAAATTTAGTYGGTAGCATTTGGCTACGTAGGCGACGGTATTGACGCTTAACTGCAGCAGCAGCTTTACGTTTACGTTCCCACGTTGGTTTTTCATAATATTCACGTGCACGCAAATCATTAATCAAACCAGTTTTTTCAATTAAACGCTTGAAGCGGCGTAGAGCAACGTCAAACGGCTCATTCTCTTTTACACGAATTGAAGACATTAAATCACCATTCCTTAAAAATTCTTATTCAAAAATCAATACTACGTTGATGTAGTGCTGAAAACCGCGTATTCTAACGCGTTACTCCAGTTTAAGCAATCTTTATATGGCAGTCTCAGCATGTTAGTTTTAGGTCTAGAATCCTCTTGCGATGAAACAGGYGTCGCACTTTAYGATACAGAACAAGGGCTGCTAGCACACGCCCTGCACTCACAAGTCGCCATGCATGCAGCATTTGGTGGCGTTGTCCCAGAGCTGGCTTCTCGCGACCACATTCAACGCGCTTTACCGTTAACACAGCAAATCTTAGCATCTGCTAACAAGACCTTGCAAGATATTGATGGTATTGCTTACACCCAAGGACCAGGCTTAGCTGGCGCACTGCTTGTCGGCACCAGCATTGCACAATCACTTGCTTTTGCCCTTAAGGTGCCTAGTCTCGGGGTGCATCATCTTGAAGGACATTTGCTCGCCCCTTTATTAGAAGACAACCCACCGCAGTTTCCATTTGTCGCACTACTCGTTTCTGGCGGCCATAGTCAATTGATGCGCGTAGATGGCATTGGGCAATACACATTACTGGGTGACACATTAGATGACGCGGCAGGCGAAGCATTTGATAAAACAGCAAAATTATTAGGCCTCGGCTACCCTGGCGGGCCTGCATTAGCTGAAATTGCGCTAAAAGGTAAGCCACGCTTCACCTTACCAAGACCACTACTCCATAGTAAAGATCTCAATTTTAGCTTTAGTGGGCTAAAAACAGCCGTGTTGACACTGGTCAATAAAAACCAGCCATTAGATACGCAGGCGCAAGCGGATGTGGCTTGGGAGTTTCAAGAAGCAGTGACAGAAATACTGACCATAAAATGCATGAACGCCTTACGCGAAACTGGCTTAGATAATTTGATCGTTTCTGGTGGTGTCGGCGCGAACACCCGATTACGAGAACGCTTGAATGCTGCCACTAAACGCAAGCTATGCAAGGTTAGCTATCCACGCTTAGAGTTTTGCACGGATAATGGCGCAATGATTGCCTTTGCCGGCGCAAAAAGATTGGAAGCCTTGCGCTTAACGAAGCAAACAAACACGCAAGATTACAGCTTTAGTGTGCGCCCACGTTGGGACTTAGCCGAACTCATGACACCTTAGGCTTTGATCACCAAAGTTACTTCTTACCAAATCCTGATTCAGTACCAGCTAGCAGCTTTTGAATATTCAATCTGTGTCGCCAAACCAGCAAGGCAGCCAGTACAAAAATCAACATCACATAGTTTGTATAGGGCAGTAAAAAGTAATAAGCAAAAACAGGTGATAATAAAGCGGCAACAATACTGGCCAAAGAAGCATAGCGTGATACGGCAAACACGACACCCCACGTCACTGACGTAGCCAAGGCTAGTAATGGAGAAACTGCAATCATGATACCCAATGCCGTGGCAACACCCTTACCACCTTTAAATTTAAAATAAATAGGATACAAATGTCCTAAAAATACGGCAACACCAACCAAGCTTACGACCCACATCAACATATTTGACTGCAATGCTAGCCATACCGGCAACCAACCTTTAAGTGCATCGCCTAATAGCGTTAATAGTGCGGCAGATTTTTTACCACTCCGCAACACATTTGTTGCGCCTGGATTACCACTACCAACAGTGCGCGGATCAGCCAAACCAAACAACTTACTAATTAAAATACCAAACGATACAGAACCCAATAAATAGGCGCCCACAATCCAAATCACCGGCACTAATGTCACGGGAATAAAACCCAACTCATTCATAAAAACTCCTGAAAACAGATGATTAGTGTTTCCAAAGGATATACACTAAAATCTAACCATCCCATTTTAAACCATAGTAAAAATCATGGACACGATATTTTTAGACCAAATCGCAGTAAAAACCAAACTTGGTGTGCCTGATTGGGAACGATTAGCGCCTCAAAATATCATTTTAGATATCGAAATTGGTTACGACCTCGCTAAATCATGCAAAAGTGATGCCATAGAAGACACGATTGACTATGGATTAGTCGTTAGCCGCATTCGAGAAACACTAAAAGAACACAGTTTTAAATTGGTAGAAGCCTTGGCTGAACATATTTGCCAATTAATATTAAAGGAATTCAAAGTTGATAGCGTCAAAATAAAAGTCGCAAAACCTGCTGTGTTACCAGGGTTAAAAGCACTAGGGGTGATTATTGAAAGAAAAAAGCCATGATTGTTATCTACCACGCAGCCAACAGCCTAGACGCCAATATGATTAAAGGCCTACTAGAACAATATAATATTCGCGCCTTCATTCAAGGTGAGTATTTACAAGGCGGTGCTGGGCAACTCCCTACTGCCGACTTAGTTACAGTCAGCGTCTTAGATGAACATCAGATTGAAGCAAAAAAAATTAGTGGAGCAAGTAAAGTAGACATTATGATTAGCAACCAGGAAGACCCTAGTGAGGTTGATCTTTATGGAGATAATGACAGAGACCAGTTTTTTAGAACTAAAATGGGCGTAATTGGATCTACTTATACCAAAGCAATTAGTGAAAAGACCTTTTTAAAATCGACCACTTCGTTTTCAGGCCAAAACCAAAAGACAAATCATACACTCATTAGTAGACACGTAGATAGTACCTTCACAACTAATGGTTCAAGTATTGACACTGTTCTCAAATATGTATTGGATTCTACACGTCCGTTACTTGCCTTTTGGTTTACTGAGTACAAAATTTCCAACTACACGGCTATCAATAAAAAATTCAGCAAAAAGAACATTTTAAAGTTTGGGCTAAGCACAGATTATTACATGTTCAATTTCAAAGACAGCATAGACAATGATGGAGCCGGTAATTTTGAAACCAGATGGGATAATCAAAGTACTGCAATTATGTTTCGACCATTTATCCAATGGAAGCACAATTTTAGTGAGAAGACAACCATGAATATCGGTTTACACCAAACCTATTTTTCACAAGGAAATGCCTATAGCTACCCAGAACCAAGGTTAGGTTTTAACTGGCGAGTAAAGGATAATCAATCCATCAATTTCGGAGTTGGATTACACTCTCAAATTCAACCTACCTATACCTACTTTTATTTGAACGACACTTGCTCTAGCTGTCCACATGGTAAAACAAGTTCTAATGAGAATTTAGGGTTGTCTAGAAGTGCGCATGCGGTAATAGGCTACGATCGGTCCCTTGGAGATAATTTAAAGCTAAGAATGGAAGCTTATTACCAATACCTATTTGCAATTCCTGTATCCAAGTATGATACAAACTCCTTATCCATGATTAATGTAGGTAGCGGTTTCTCTAGATTTTTCCCAGGTCCATTAGAAAATAAAGGAACAGGTACCAATTATGGTGTGGAAATGACGCTCGAAAAAAGATTCAATAAGAACTACTTCTTCATGCTTACCGGTTCACTTTACAACTCGGTGTATAAAGGAAGCGATGGTATAGAACGTAATACGGATTTTAATGGCAATTATGCGGTAAATGGCTTGTTCGGTTGGGAAAAGAAAATCAAGGATCGAAACACCATAGGCATCGGAGGTAAAATTACCTGGGCTGGCGGAAAGCGATTTGGTACTGTAGATTCGCTAGCCTCAGTTGCTGCTGCAGAAGTTATATTTACGGACGACACGTACAACACAGAACAGTTTAAAGATTACTTCCGAATTGACGTTAAACTGAATTATAAAATCAACAGTAAGAAAAGAAAGATAACCCACGAAATCGCATTGGATTTGGTGAATGTCGCAAATATTCAAAATATCTTAAGTCTTACCTACGTGCCAGACAATCCCAACTCT